>NZ_JAAHBU010000153.1 GCF_010671725.1 Pseudomonas brassicae
ACATACTTCTGTAGGAGCCGGCCTTGCCGGCGAACGGTTGCTAGTAGCCTCGATGCGCGTTAGCGCATCATTTCCTTGACCATCCGCTGCTGTTCCAGAATCTCGCGCTGGCGTGCATCGATCTTCGACGCCAACGGGAAATTGTTGCCTGCACGGGCTTGGCAAAGTCCAGCTGCTGGATCGCCTGATCGAAATCCCCCACCAGCGTGAAGTACTCCGCACGGGCCTGGTGCAAGCCGATGGTGTTGCCCGCCAGGCCGCGTGTCTCGGCCACCTCGTACCACACGTCCGGATCGTCCGGGCGGCTCTTGAGCAGCGTCTCCAACGCCTTCTGTGCCTCGGCCGGGCGATTCTGCTTGAGCAGCAGGTCGGCGCGCACCTGTTGCAACGGATAGTTCCTGGGGTACAGCGCGGCCATCCTGTCGACCCGCTGCTGGGCATCGGCCAGGCGGTTGTTGGTGATGTCCAGGTCGATCTGCGCCAGGTTGTAGGTGATGTCGTTGGGGGCCTTGGCCAGTAACGGTTTGAGGCTCTCGCGGGCCTCGTTCAACTGGCCGCCCTTGATCTGTGCCAAAGCCAGGCCATAACGCGCCGCATCGAGCTTGGGGTTGTCGTCGAGCAGGGCACGAAAGCGCTTGGCTGCAAGGCCTGGCGTGCCTTCGTAGATCAGTTGCAGGCGGGCGCGAATCAGCTGGTAGCGCAGGCTGTCTTCGACGCCGCCCTTGGCCGCCTGTTCGGCGCGGTTGCGGGTGTCGGCGACCCGCGATTCGGTTACCGGGTGGGTCAACAGGAATTCCGGCGGCTTTGCACTGTACTGGTACTGGCGCATCAGCCGCTCGAACATGGTCGGCATGGTGCGTGGGTCGTAGCCGGCCTTTTCCAGGTTGACGATACCGATACGGTCGGCTTCCTGTTCGTTCTGGCGCGAAAAGCGCCGCTGCTCCTGGATGGCCGCCGCCTGGGTGCCGGCGATCGCCGCGATGCCGGCGTCGCCAGCGCCTGCCGCTGCGGCGATGATGCCTACCAGCAGGGCGCCCATCATCGGCAACTGCATGCGCTGCTGGGCCTCGACGCCGCGGGCGAAGTGGCGTTGCGACAAGTGCGCCAGTTCGTGGGCCAGCACCGAGGCGTACTCACCTTCGGTCTGCGCATTCAGGAACAGGCCGCCGTTGACCCCGACAATCCCGCCGGGGGCGGCAAAGGCGTTGAGTTCCTTGCTGTCGATCAGGATGAACTCCAGGCGTCGGTCCTGCAGCTGGCTGGTTTCGGCAAGGCGGTAGACGCTGGTTTCGACGTAGTCCTTGAGCTGGGGGTCGGACAGCTGGCTGACATTGCCGCGCAACAGGCTCAACCAGGCACGGCCCAGTTGATGCTCCTGTTGCGGGGACACAATGGCAGAGCTGGCGTCGCCAAGCGACGGCAGGTCGTCGGCATGGCTCGGTAGAGCCAGCAGGCAGGCCAGCGTCAGCAGGGTGGGGCGCAGAAAATTCATGCACGAAGCTCTGGTCGACAAAGAACCTTACTGTAGCCGGCTCACACGTTGACGACCAGTGGCGGTATTCTACGAGGCTTGTGCGCGCCACTACCTGCCGTGGGCACGCAGCTGCCTGGAGAAGCCCGATGCTTGATGCTCTACCCTGCGATGCCGAACTGGATGCCAGTGGCCTGAACTGTCCGCTGCCCCTGCTCAAGGCCAAGCTCGAACTCAACCGGCTGGCCAGTGGCGCGGTGCTCAAGGTGATTGCCACCGACGCCGGCTCGCAGCGCGACTTTCGCACTTTTGCCCGATTGGCCGGTCACACGCTGCTGCAAGAACAGGCCCAGGCCGGTGTCTACACCTACTGGCTGAAGAAAGCCTGAGCCCTCTTTCCTAAGGATCATCGATGTTCAAAGTGCTTCGTGGCTGGCTGCACCGCTACTTCTCAGACGAGGAAGCGGTGGTGCTGGCAGTGCTGCTGTTGTTGGGTTTTACCGCGATCCTGACCCTGGGTGGGATGCTGGCGCCGGTGCTGGCGGGGATGGTGCTGGCGTTTCTGATGCAGGGCCTGGTCAACGCCCTGGAGCGCTTGCGCGTGCCCAGCAAGGCGGCGGTGGGGCTGGTGTTCACCTTGTTCCTGGGCGCGCTGGCGGTGTTCTTGCTGGTGCTGGTGCCGTTGCTCTGGCATCAGTTGATCACCCTGTTCAACGAGTTGCCGGGCATGCTGGGCAAGTGGCAATCGCTGCTGTTGTTGCTGCCGGAGCGCTACCCGCACCTGGTTTCGGACGAGCAGGTGTTGCAGGCTATCGAGGCGATGCGTGGCGAGATTGGCAAGTTTGGCCAGTGGGCATTGACCTTCTCGTTGTCGAGCCTGCCACTGCTGGTCAACATCATGATCTACCTGGTGCTGGTGCCGATCCTGGTGTTCTTCTTTCTCAAGGACCGCGAGCAAATCGCGCGTTGGGTCAGTGGTTACCTGCCACGCGAGCGTGCCTTGATGACCCGCGTGGCCGAAGAGATGAACCGGCAGATCGCCAACTATATCCGCGGCAAGGGCATCGAGATCCTGATCTGCGGGGTGGCCACCTACATTGCCTTCATCGCCCTGGGGCTGAACTATGCGGCGTTGCTCGCCTTGCTGGTGGGCTTGTCGGTGGTGGTGCCGTACGTGGGGGCGGTGGTGGTGACCGTGCCGGTGACCTTGATCGCGCTGTTCCAGTGGGGCTGGGGCGACCAGTTCATCTACCTGATGGCGGTGTACGCGATCATCCAGGCGCTGGATGGCAACGTGCTGGTGCCGCTGCTGTTCTCCGAGGCGGTGAGCCTGCACCCGGTGGCGATCATCTGTGCGGTGCTGTTGTTTGGCGGGTTGTGGGGGTTCTGGGGGATCTTCTTCGCGATCCCGCTGGCAACCCTGTTCAAGGCCGTGCTGGATGCCTGGCCGCGGCGCGAGCCGGTGGTGGCGCCGCTGCTCTGAGGGCCCTTCGCTGGCTTGCCAGCGAAGCTTTTTTCAGGCCTGGTTCAATGCCTGGGCTTCAGCCAGTACCGCGTCGACATGCCCAGGCACCTTCACGCCGCGCCATTCCTTGCGCAACACACCCGCGCTGTCGATCAGGAAGGTGCTGCGGTCCACGCCCAGGTATTCCTTGCCGTACAGCTTCTTGAGCTTGATCACGTCGAACAGCTGGCACAGCGCCTCGTCCTTGTCGCTGATCAGCTCGAACGGGAACGCCTGCTTGGCCTTGAAGTTCTCATGCGACTTCAGGCCATCGCGCGACACGCCGAACACCTCGGTGTTGGCTGCCTGGAACGCCGCGTACTGGTCGCGGAACCCCTGGCCTTCGGTGGTGCAGCCGGGCGTGCTGTCCTTGGGATAGAAATAGATCACCACCTGGCGACCCTTCAGGCCGCTCAGGCTGAGTGCCTTGGCGCTGGTGGCCTGCGCATCGAAATCGGCGACAGGTTGATCGAGTACTACGGCCATTGGGGTTTCCTTACATGGGGTTCTGTGGGCGCCACGGTTCGATCAGCGCATCCAGGTTCAGGGCGTCGGAGAAGTCCAGGAACTGGTCACGCAGCCAACTGATCTGGGTGCGGCCGGCAGGGTCACGGTGAAGGTGGCGTTGAGCATGGTGCCGCCGGTCTGTGGCGCCTGGTACGTGTCGCAGGTCAGGTTCTCCAGCTCCACGTTGTGGTCGATGAAGAACTGGCATAGCTCGTTGATGATGTCCGGGCGGTAGGCCGCGCTCACATAAGCGACGTACGGCAGCGACAGCGGGCGTACCTCGAGCTCGGCGCTGCGCACCACGTTGACGGTGAAGGTGTGCTTCTTGGCCAGGGTCGGCAGGGCCGCCTCGAAACGCGCCAGGGCGTCCCAGCTGCCCGTCACCTGCAGTACCAATGCGCTGCACTCGCCGTGGCGGGTCAGGCGCGAGGTGACGACCGAGCAGCGATTGTCGTTGCTGGCCCGGCACAGGATGTTGGTCAGTTCCATGGGATTGGCGCCCAGGGCACTGATGACAAGGAATTGTTCGCGAACGGTGGGGGTGGACATGCAGCATTCCTAAAGCGATGAGCGGTCGGTACGTGACGCGGCAAATAGGCTGGTCGGCGTGGTTCCGTGGCTCAGGATCGAGGGTTCGGGCACTGTCGGGGCGCGTTGTCGGCAGCCCGGCGGGCCGCTGTGTACCGATCAAAGACAGAAGGGTAGCGAAAATGGCCGCCGAGGGGAATGCTCCTGCCGCCTGCTTCGCTTGTGCAAGCCCGGTGGCGCCAGTACCATTACCGCTCTCTTTTTCCGGCAGGAGCAGTTTCATGATTGCGGGCAGTATGGTGGCATTGGTCACACCCATGGATGCACAAGGGCGTCTTGACTGGGACAGCCTCAGCAAACTCGTGGACTTCCACCTGGAAAACGGCACCCACGCCATCGTCGCGGTCGGTACCACCGGCGAGTCGGCGACCCTGGATGTCGAAGAGCACATCAAGGTCATCGAATTCGTGGTCAAGCAGGTCAATGGCCGCATTCCGGTGATCGCCGGTACTGGCGCCAACTCGACCCGCGAAGCCGTCGAGCTGACCCGCAACGCCAAGAACGCCGGTGCCGATGCCTGCCTGCTGGTGGTGCCGTACTACAACAAGCCGACCCAGGAAGGCCTGTACCAGCACTTCAAGCACATCGCCGAAGCCGTCGACATCCCGCAGATTCTCTACAACGTTCCCGGCCGCACCTCCTGCGACATGCAGGCCGAGACCGTGATCCGCCTGTCCAGCGTGCCGAACATCATCGGCATCAAGGAAGCCACCGGCGACCTGGCGCGTGCCAAGGCGATCCTGGACGGCGTGAGCAAGGATTTCATCGTGCTGTCGGGCGATGATCCGACCGCCGTCGAACTGATCCTGCTGGGCGGCAAGGGCAATATCTCGGTGACCGCCAACGTCGCCCCGCGCGAAATGGCCGACCTGTGCAATGCCGCGCTCGAAGGCAAGGCTGACGAGGCCCGTGCCATCAACGAACAACTGATGCCGCTGCACAAGCACCTGTTCATCGAAGCCAACCCGATTCCGGTGAAGTGGGCTCTGGTTGAAATGGGCCTGATGCACAAAGGCATCCGCCTGCCCCTGACCTGGCTGAGCGACTCCTGTCACGATACGGTACGCCAGGCGATGCGCCAGTGCGGCCTGAAGTTTTAATTGAGGACGTACACCGCATGAAGCGATTGGCTGGTCTTTCCGCCCTTGCCTTGATCATCTCCAGCACCAGTGGTTGTGGCTGGCTGTGGGGTGAAGAGGGTTACTTCCGTGACCGCGGCAGCGATTATCTGGAGGCCACTCAGAAGCCGCCGATGCAGCTGCCACCGGATGTCAGCAACGTCAAGCGTCTTGACCCGCTGCTGCCGATCCCGCGCAATGTCGCCGACGACAACGTCAAGGGCGAGTTCGAAGTGCCGCGTCCGCAGCCGCTGTCGGCGGTGCCGACATCAGTGATTTCAGCCTGCAGAAGAGCGGTGCCTCGCGTTGGGTGCTGGCTCAGCGTGCACCTGCCGAAGTGTGGCCGGTGGCGCGTCAGTTCTTCGAGGACAACGGTTTCCGTATCGCTGAAGAGCGTCCGCAAACCGGTGAATTCAACACCACCTGGCAGCGCTTCGACGAACTGTCCGCGTCCATGGCCCAGCGCCTGCGCGGCGTGGCAGGCAGCAGCGATGGCGAAGTGCGGGCACGGGTGCGTATCGAGCCGGGTGTGCAGCGCAATACCAGTGAAGTCTATGTCGTGACCGTCGAGCGCGCAGCCGGCAGCACCGCCGACAGCGCCTTCCCGGCGCGTGGCGATACCGGTGTGGACGCCGCGCTGGTCGACGAAATGCTCGCCAGCATGACCCGCAGCGCCGAGAAGGGCGGTTCGGTGTCGCTGTTGGCCGCGCGTGATTTCGACACGCCGAGCCGTGTCAGCCTGAGCGAAGACGGCAGCGGCAACCCGGTACTGAACCTGGGCGCCGACCTCGACCGTGCCTGGTCCAGCGTTGGTCGTGCGCTGGAACAGGGTGAATGGCGTGTCGAAGACATCAACCGCAGCCTGGGCCTGTACTACATCAACCTGGCCGAGAAAGCCGATGCCAAGGACCAGGAGCCTGGTTTCTTCAGCCGTCTGTTCGGCAGCGCGCCGAGCAAGGAAGAGCGTGAAGCCCGTGCCGAGCGTTATCAGGTTCGCCTGAGCAAGGTCGGTGACAGCGTGCAGGTAACCGTCGAGAAGAACATCAACACCGTGGCCCCGGCCGATGTCGCCCGTCGCGTGCTGAGCGTCATCCAGGACAACCTGGGTTAAGTGCGCTTCGCCGTACTCGGAAGTGGCAGCCAGGGAAATGGCACGCTGATCGCCAGTGGCAGTACCTGCGTACTGGTGGATTGCGGTTTTTCCCTGCGCGAGACCGAGCGGCGCCTGGCGCTGCTCGGGGTGTCGGCAGCGCAGTTGAGCGCCGTGCTGGTTACCCACGAACATGCCGACCACGTGCATGGGGTAGGGTTGCTGGCACGGCGCTACAATGTGCCGGTGTACCTCAGCCGTGGCACCTTGCGCGGGATGCGCAAGCCGGTCGAGGCGGCCGGCTTTGTGGCAGCAGGCGATACTTTGCAACTGGGCGAACTGAGCATTGCCGCCGTGGGCGTCAGCCATGACGCGCTGGAGCCTTTGCAGTATGTGTTCAGCGACGGTCGCCGGCGCTTTGGCGTGTTGACCGACCTGGGCTCGTACGACGCGGCCCTGCTCGACAGCTATCAGGGCCTGGATGCCTTGCTGATCGAAGCCAACCATTGTCGTGACATGCTGGGGCGCGGGCATTACCCGATGTTCCTCAAGCAGCGTGTGGGGGGCGACTACGGACATTTGAACAACCACCAGGCTGCGCGCCTGGTGTCGGAGTTGGGCTGGCAGAACCTGCAGCACCTGGTGCTGGCCCACCTCAGCAGCAAGAACAACCTGCCACAGCTGGCCCGGCAATGTTTTGTCGATGCCCTTGGGTGTGACCCGGACTGGCTGCAAGTGGCGAATCAGGATTACGGGCTCGACTGGCGTGAAATCGCCTAGCCCATCTCAATTTAGCAAGCGGAGCCCATCATGGAAAAACGTGAAGAACTCTACCGCGGCAAAGCCAAGTCGGTGTACAAGACCGACGACGCAGACCGCTTGATCCTGCTGTTTCGCAACGACACCTCGGCGTTCGACGGCAAGCGTATCGAACAGCTCGACCGCAAGGGTACGGTGAACAACAAGTTCAACGCCTTCATCATGCAGAAGCTTGAAGAAGCTGGCATTCCTACCCAGTTCGACAAGCTGCTGGGCGACACCGAATGCCTAGTCAAGAAACTCGACATGATCCCGGTCGAATGCGTGGTGCGCAACTACGCGGCCGGCAGCCTGGTCAAGCGCCTGGGCGTGGAGGAGGGCATCAAGCTGGAGCCTTCGACCTTCGAACTGTTCCTCAAGAACGACGAGAAGGGTGACCCGTTCATCAACGAATCCCACGTCGTGGCATTTGGCTGGGGCACTGCCGAGCAGTTGGTGAAAATGAAGGCGCTGTCGTTGAAGGTCAACGAAGTGCTGAGCAAGCTGTTCGATGATGCCGGCCTGCTGCTGGTCGACTTCAAGCTGGAGTTCGGTGTGTTCCATGGCGAGATCGTGCTGGGCGACGAGTTCAGCCCGGACGGTTGCCGCCTGTGGGACAAGGAAACCCGCAAGAAGATGGACAAGGACCGCTTCCGCCAGGGGCTGGGCGACGTGATCGAAGCCTACGAAGAAGTTGCCAAGCGTCTGGGCGTGCCGCTGTAAGGCGGTGGTCTGACGCAAGCGCCTGATACCACGCGAATTTTTTTTCGCAAGAAGCTTTGCGTTTCGCAAAACTGCTGGTATCATGCGCGCCACTGGAGAGATGCCGGAGTGGCCGAACGGGACGGATTCGAAATCCGTTGTACTGGCGACAGTACCTAGGGTTCAAATCCCTATCTCTCCGCCATACAAATGAAAACCCCTGAAACCTATGGTTTCAGGGGTTTTTGTTTTTTGATCGTCCGTAAATAATCATTTTCCCCCTCCTGTTGCGTTCACTGGAACTCAATCGCGGTGCCTGGCACCTATCGCGCCGCCGAAAAAAATAGTACCTGCCGAATAATCGATTCGTTCCTGCAATCAGGACTTTTCCTATGTGCAGCCGCTGTCACGAACCCTATTCTTTCAGTGCACCGGTTAAACAAGTGCACACTTTAATCCCGTCTGAAAAGGATAGTCCTATGGGTAAGTACTGCTGCATGTATATTAATGAATTCAACGTTGATCAACCCGCTGACGACGAACGTGAAGTCGTCAAGGCAGAAGAAGACTTCACGCCAGAAGAGGTTGCTGTACTGGCGGAATAAAGGAAATGAAATGAGGCGGATATCACGCCTCATTTTTTTTTGGTCTATATGGGAACTTCTTGCCTGTGAAAACAATTGCCCCAGAACGCTCGCTGTCCTTATATGACGCAGAACGTGCAATCGATCAGCATTTTTCCGACGAAGGAATACAGGTCACCCTGCAACGTTACGGTAGCCCGCTGTCCAGCACGGTCGCCACGCTGCACTTCCCTTATGACAGCTGTGGCATGGAAGACGTCGGTTGCGGCAAAGGGTATGAAGCCGAGGCGCGTGTCGGCGCGAAATATGAGGCGTATGAGCATGCCATGGGGCCGCTTCAGTTACGTCACTACAGTGCATTGCACGGTTTCGATCTGGTCGCCTCTCAACCGGCCTTGCAGCACGTGCTCCCCATGCAGATGCTACAGCGCGCAGACGCCTCACAGATCGGCGCACTGACCTTTGAGGCGCACGAGGCATCCGCTGGCGTTGGATTGCTCTACCCGGCCTTCCTGATCAACCATCGATATGCACAGGAATCGATTCCCGGCGATGACGTTGACTATGCCGCTGCGCGCCGGTATTCCTGCGGCACGGGTGTGGCCGCCGGCGTTGGGTTTACAGAAGCGGCGATACATGCCGCCAGTGAAGTCATCGAGCGCCATGGCATCGGGCGCTTTATCGCACAACATTTCTTCTATGACTCAAAGGCGCCGATAAAGAAGATTGATCACGCGTCCATGCCAGAAGCGTTGATGAATACCTTGCGTGACGCAGAGATTGCCTTGGGCGCCTCTATTGAGGTGTTTGATGCCACCAGCCAGATACCCTATCCCGTTTTCATCGCCTATTGCCCGGATAGAACCATTGCTGATATCCACGTCATTGGTGGCGGTTGTTCACTGTATCCAAGCCATGCCGCAGCCCGTGCCATCAAGGAGTTGGTGCAGCAATATAAAGTGGCCGAAGGCGTTGAGCACGTGACACAGGAGTGGGCACACTCGAACAACAACCTGGCACGGCATCCACGGCTGTTGCGTTGCTTGCGCATGGCGTTCGATGCCCGCCAACGCGCCAAGATGCTGGCTTGCCGCATGCCTGAAGACCCAGAGCCAATGCCGCTGGATCAGCACCTGTCACATTTGAAGCGTACGTGTTTCAACGCCGGCCATCCGCTGTGGCTGAAGGAGCTGCACGCCAGCGCCAATCGGGTCAGCCTGGCCTGCGCCGTCATGCCAAAAATGGAACGGTTCTCCATCGTTTCGCTCGGTGGGAAAGTGGTGCCTTGCTATCAATACGCGTAACTCGCCACGGCGCAGCGCGTCACTCACGTGCCTTTGCCGCCTTTCGGAATCAGGCCTTTCATGAGTCCACCAGAAAAAACCGACCCACTGGCAGTGCAGCGCCGTGATTACTTTGTTTGCACGGCTTTAGGGCCTGCTACCAAGGCAATTCATTTAGGCCAGCATGAGACCGGGTTGAACCAGTTTCCTGTCCCTGCGCTGGTGTGCAATGCGGCGACCCTTCTGGGGTCGATCGAAGAAGGGCGGGAAATGCTCGGCAATGCAGAGGTGGAAAACTTTGCATACCAGCGTTATGCCAATCCAACGGTTTCAGTATTGGAGGCAAAGTTTCGTGCCCTTGAAGGCTGTGCCTACAGTTTGGCAGTCAACAGCGGCATGACGGCTTGCCTGCTGGTCTTTCGCGCCCTGTTGAGGGCCGGCGACCACGTTATCGTGCCGCACAGCCTGTTCTATGAAGTCATTGAGCAGCTTGAGTATGAAGCGAGCAATCGCGGTATTGCGCTGTCGATTATCGAGGACTACGGGGTCGCGGCCTTCGCGGCGGCCATACGGCCACAGACCAGGATGATATTTATCGAAGCCCCCACCAATCCGGCTTTTCTGGATATCAACATTCCTGATCTGGCACAACTGTGCGACAACAACAATGTTTTGCTTGTCGTCGATAACACCTTGCTTACCCCGGTCTGCCAGAAACCACTGTCACTCGGCGCTGCAGTGACGCTGTACTCCATTACCAAGCACATCAATGGTCACGGTGACGTGATGGGCGGAATGGTCAGTACCAATGCCCCGGCGTTATTCAAGGCATTGAAATACCACAGAGACAGCGCAGGGCTCATCCTCGATCCGTTTTCGGCATGGCTCACGGTGCGCGGCTTGAGAACGCTGCCGCTGAGATTGAAAAAACATACCGAGAATGCGCACGCGGTCATTGCAATGCTGCGTGAAGAGTTTCCCCAACTGGACTGGCGAGCCGTGTGGTCGACTCAAAGTGCACAGGCCAACGGCATCTGTTCATCACTGCATACCGGTCTTGTCGCGATTGTCTTTGCTTCGCGCGAAGCGGGCACAACCTTTGTTCGCCATCTGCAACTGATACGCCTGGGTACCACCTTTGGCAATATCGAGTCGCTGTGCTACCACTACGGCAGTTTTGCCAGGGAAGGCAATGATCTGGAAAAAACAGGCGTACCCGACGGCCTGGTTCGAATCTCCGTGGGGCTGGAAGACAGTGCTGATATCAATGCGGATATCAGGCGCGCGCTGTGCCTTGCTATACCGATCAAACACCCACAGGCTTGAACCGCTCGCTCGCCTGCATCCGAGCACTGCGCAGGCTCGCTGTCTGCAGATGTGACGCATACAACTGCTCCGAAAAGTAGCTGATCAGCAGGGTGCGCCGACGCGCACCAGTCACGTTCAGGCTGCCCGCATGTACCAGATCGGCATCAAACACCAGGATATCCCCCGCTGTGCCTGACAGCTGGACAGTGCCGGACTCGTCATTGAAGTCGAAGGCTGGCCGGTGACTGGCAGGGACGATGCGCGTCGCACCGTTCGCGGGGCCGTAGTCGTCCAGATACACCAGTGCGTTGACCGTGTCGCCTGGCCGCTGGGCCGACAGGTCGCGGTGCAGCCACTGATGGCCAGCGCCGGCGAGCGGTTCACGTCCTTGCACCTGGGCGAGGAAAGACCGTTCGGCAATCAACTCACCCACCACCGCCAGTACGTGCGGCAAGCGGCACACCGCCTGGACCCTCGAATCACAGTCCAGCTATGAGTGACGCCAGCCCACGCCCCGTGGCAATGGCCATTGCTCGTACGGCTTTACCCCGGCATCGAATACGCCACGCAGCTCATCCAGCCACTGGGCCGGGATCGCTTGGGCAAGCAGCGCATAGCCGTATTGTTGAAGTTGTTCGCGGTCAGACATGGCGCTCTCAAGTCCTTTTCTTGCCAAGTTGTGCCCTGCACACCCATTGGCAGCAGACTAGAGCATCAGTCAGGCTGCAACAATGGCGCGATGTCAAAACACCACTAGTGCCCCCAATTGCCCCTCGGGTATGCTTTGTCCTACAAAAGGACTTGCCCATAGGTGCGCGCTTGCTCAGCCTCAGTTCCCGCCTTTCTGTGCCCCCAGCGCTCCCCGAAAGCGCGCCCGCGATCAGCCGGCGCCAGCGTGAGGTACGTAATGGTCATGCGGCCGTTGCGATACTGCTCACCGGCTTGCCCGCCTCCGGCAAATCGAGCGTGGCCCAGGCGCTGCAAGCGCAACTGTTCAGTCGCCATGTCAACAGCCTGGTGCTCGACGGTGATGCGCTGCGCACCGGGTTGAACCGCGACCTGGGCTTCAGTGACAGCGACCGCGACGAGAACATTCGCCGCGCCGGCCAGCTGGCGGGGTTCACCGGGGTGTCGGCACCCTACGAGGCGCCGCAGCAAGCGGCCTTGGTGATCGAGAGCGGGGTGCAGCCATTGCAGCGCTGCGTGGAGCCGTTGCTTGGCTGGCTTGAGGACCACGGCCGGGTGCCCACACCATGAGCCGCCCGCTCTGCGCCCGACTGCCGGTAACGGTTGATCTGCCCTTGCTCCTGGCGGCGCTGGATGAGATTGGCGAAGACGACTGGCAGCCGCATTTCAATCAGCACTATTACGCCGGCGACTGGAGCGGCGTGGCGTTGATCGCTGCCGTGGATGCGCCTGTTGCCCTCGGCCATGGTGCCGGAGCTGCGCTGTCATCCGCGCCTTGGCTGCGTGATGCACGCTGGCAGCAGGGGTTGCAGGGGCTGGCGCTGGACATCCGCTCGGCGCGTTTGCTGCGCCTGGGCCCTGGCGCGCAGATCCATGAGCACCGCGACTACGACCTGGACGGCGAGGATGCCGACCTGCGTTTGCATATACCGTTGCTGAGCCCGCCCCAGGTGGATTTCATGCTCGATGGGCAGCGTATCCCCATGGCTGCCGGTGAATGCTGGTTTCTCGACCTGTGCCGGCGGCACAGCGTGCATAACCGTGATCGTTCGGCACGGATCCACCTGGTGGTAGATTGCCGCCCCGGCCCCTGGATCATGCAAACGATCGCGGCGGGCCTGCCCACCACTCCGGCCCCGGGGCGCGGACAGGCGGGGCAAGCGTTCGCACAGTTCCAGCAATGGTTGCTGCAACAGCCCCAGGCCTGCGCCGAGCTTCAGGCATTGCAGGATGTCGAGGCGTTTATCCAGCGCACCCTGGCAATGGCCGCTGCGCAGGGCCTGGAGTTTGACCGTGAGCATCTGCGTGCGGCGATGCGTGCGGGGCGAGCGCGCTGGAGCGATCAATGGAAAGTCTGAGTTTCAAGGGGTGGCTGCCGATCCGTATCTGGCAGGAGCAGCAACAGTGGTGGGTGGACTGGTGCTGGTTTGGCCAGCAGCGCCTGCACCAGCCATTCTTTCGCGATGAGGTAGACGATGCCTTGCGCCTGCCGTTCAACCAGGCACTGCGCCGTGTGACGCCATTGAGTGCTCTGAGTGACTGGCAACAGGCGAGTCCGGGGTTGGCTCCCACGGCGTTCATTCATCATGCCTCACGCTGTGGCTCAACGCTGATTGGCCAGATGCTGGCACGTCTGGATACGCATATCGTGATTTCCGAGCCACCGCCACTCGACACCCTCCTGCGCAGCGTGATGCCAGCCCGGCAGCGTGAAGCGGCGATCCAGGGATTGCTGTCGGCGTATGGTCAGGTCCGCAGCGGGCGCGAGACCGCACTGGTGATCAAGCTCGATGCCTGGAACATCGTGGAGTTTGCGCTGCTGCACGGCAGCTTCCCCGACGTGCCCTGGTTGTACCTGTACCGCGATCCGCTGGAAATTGCCGTCTCGCACCTGCGTCGGGCCGGGGTGCACATGGTTCCTGGCATGCTTGGCGCCGCGCATCTGGACGGCATACAGCCGTTCGTCAGCTGCGAGGATGACATGGCGCGGCGCCTGGGGTTGCTCCTGCAGGCCGGGTTGCAGCACTGCGCGGCGAGCGGCGGGCTGGCGCTCAACTACAGCGAACTGCCGCAGGCCATGGGTGGGCGCCTGGCGGCCATGTTCGGTCTGGACGAGGCGGCGATAGGGCGGGCGTTCACCGCAATCGGTGTGCATGCCAAGACACCTTCGCAGGCGTTCGTGGCAGACGGCCAGGCCAAACAGCGCGAGGCCTCGCCACTGCTGCGCGAACGTATCGAGCATTGGGCCAGCGCTGCCTATGCCGGGCTCGAGGCGCTGCGCCTGAGCGCACAGGCGCAGCCTCTGCTCGAGGATCAGTGAGCAGGCTTGAGGTGCTTGACGATCTCGTCCTTCACCCAGAGTCGTTTCTTGCGCAGCTCCGTGACCTGGTCATCGCTGGCCCGCCGTCTTCAGCCTCAAGGACTTCGGCATCAATCGTATTGTATTGGTCGTGCAACTGGCTCAGGCGCCAATCGCTTTGCTTTTTCTCGTTGAACGCCTCCTTGGTCAGGTTCAGGTCCGCAAGCAAATCGTGTTTGACCGGCATTTGTTCACCTCTTCCGGGTTGGTGGGGGGCATGATCCTTCAGGATAGACGCCTTTGCCGGTGTCGGCGGGTGGGGTAGTCTGTAGGCCCTACTGACCTGAACGGACGCACGCGCAATGCCGCATCTGCACCTGGAGTACAGCGACAACCTGAAGCAACTGGACGTCGAGAAAACCCTGCTGCGCCTGAACCATACCCTGGTGGGCAGTGGTCAGTTCGCTCAGGAACTCGATATCAAGGCCCGTGCCCAGGCCTTTGCCCAGTTTCGCGTCGGCGTGGCCCCAGTGGCGCGGGCGTTCGCCTGTGTCCGGCTGGCGCTGCTCAGTGGCCGCTCCAGCGAGGTCAAGCAACAGTTGTCGAGCAGCCTGCTCGAGGTGCTGAAAGAGGCCGTGCACGACGTGTCGGGGCTTGAGGTGCAATTGAGCGTCGAAGTGACCGACATGGACCGCGACAGCTACGTCAAGGTGTTGCTGCCGACGTGAGCAATGATCGGGAGCAGGGCGTTGCTGCCCTGTTCCTGAATGAACACTGAACATGACGCATTCAGTTTGAACATGAACACACTGCAATTATTTGTTGGCGTCTTTTTCACAAAAAATTGATGGCACGCTGCCTACAGTCCGCCCTGTTACACATCGATGTTGTAACGACATCATTACGGACTATTCAAAAAGCGAAGTGCCATGTTCAAGGTCAAACCCCTGCGTGCCGAATGGGTTACGTTGATTGCCAGCCTGTACCTGCTGTTCGGCTTCAATGCGGTACTGTGGCAGCATGTTTTCTCGATTGTGCCGGGCGACGTGGCAGGCCTATTGTTGCGCGCCGCGTTTGCCGTGATGCTGCTGTGTGCATTCAATTTGGTGTTGACCCTGCTGGCCTTCCGGCCTGTGCTCAAACCGGTGCTGGCGCTGCTGTTTCTGGTGAGTGCGGGGGTTGCGTATTTCATGAACCGCTATGGCGTGCTGATGGATATCGGCATGTTGCGCAATACCGTGGAAACCAATGCCACCGAAGTACGTGATCTGCTGTCCTTGAAGTTGCTTGCTTATATTGTGCTGCTGGGGGTTGTGCCGGTTATCGTGCTGTACAAGACGCCGATTGTTTTACCGCTCTCTCGGGCCTGCCTTGTTCAGCAAATTACTGGTGGGAGTGGCCAGTGCCGGTGTACTGGCCAGTGTTGCACTGCTCAACTACCAGGGCTTGTCATCACTGTTTCGCAATCACCATGAGTTGCGCCTGATGATCGTGCCCAGCAACGTTGTGGGGGCCACCGTCGGTTATCTGCGCGAGCAACTGGGCTCGGCGCGCGAGCCGTTCCGCAGCCTGGGTGAAGATGCCGTGCGGCCGCTGGCGGTGCAGCAACAGGGGCGCAAGTCACTGACGGTACTGGTGGTGGGCGAGAGTGCCCGGGCCGAGAACTTCGGCCTGCTCGGTTACAGCCGTGATACAACACCGCAGTTGAGCAAGCAAGACGGGCTGATTGCGTTCAGCGATGTACATTCCTGCGGGACCGAAACCGCCGTGTCGGTGCCCTGCATGTTTTCCAACTTCACCCGCAAGCAATACGACGCCAGCAAGGCGAAGAACCAGGAAGGCCTGCTGGACGTGCTCAAGCATGCCGGCCTCGATGTGCGCTGGCGCGACAACCAGTCTGGCTGCAAAGGTACCTGTGACCGCGTGGCGTTCGTCGATGTGAGCGACCTCAAGGACCCGGCCCTGTGTGCCAACAGCGAATGCCACGACGACATCCTGCTGCAGGGTCTGGACGCGATGATCGACAACCTGCAACAGGACACCGTGCTGGTGTTGCACCAGATGGGCAGCCACGGCCCGGAGTACTTCAAGCGATACCCGCCAGCCTATGAGCGTTTCACCCCGGTGTGCCGCAGCAACGCCCTGGACAAATGCGACCGCCAGAGCATCATCAACGCGTATGACAACACCCTGGTGTACACCGACCACGTGCTGGCCTCGCTGATCGACACCCTGCGCAGCAAGCAGGGCCAGGTCGACACCGCCATGCTCTACCTTTCCGACCATGGCGAGTCGCTGGGCGAGTACAACCTGTTCCTGCATGGCACCCCGTACATGCTGGCGCCCGAGCAGCAAAAGCACGTGCCGATGCTGGCGTGGTTCTCCGATGGCTACCGCAAGGACTTTGCGCTTGACACCGACTGCCTGGAACGTACACGCCACCAGCCGCTGAGTCAGGACAACCTGTTCCATTCGGTGCTGGGCCTGCTGCGTGTGCAGACCTCGGTGTATGACGCACACCTGGACCTGTTCGCCGGGTGCCGTCCGGTCGTGGCTACCCACTGACGCCCCCCATGGGCCACTGGCAAGGGAACGGCTGTCGTGCGGTTTCCCGGCAGTGGCCTGCGCCGTATATACTGCGCGCCATTGTTCGTGGGAGAGCCTTGTGGCCATCGATATTCACTGGATTTGCGACGACCGCAGCCTGGCCGAACACTGCCAGCAGTGGCGGCAGTTGCCCTATGTAGCGCTTGATACCGAGTTCATGCGGGTCGACACGTTTTATCCCATCGCCGGGTTGATCCAGGTCGGCGACGGGCAGCGCGCGTTTCTGATCGATCCGCTGCAGATCGGTGACTGGCAGCCGCTGGCCGGCCTGCTCGAAGACACCAGTGTCACCAAGGTGCTGCACGCCTGCAGCGAAGACCTCGAAGTGCTGTTGCGCCTGACCGGCAGCCTGCCGGCACCGTTGTTCGACACCCAGTTGGCGGCCGGTTACCTCAACCTCGGTTTCTCCATGGGCTATTCACGCCTGGTGCAGGAGGTGCTCGGCATCGAGCTGCCCAAGGGCGAGACCCGCTCGGACTGGTTGCAGCGCCCGCTGTCGGAGACCCAGGTCAGCTACGCCGCCGAAGATGCGGTGCACCTGGCCGAAGTGTACGAACGCCTGCGCCCGCAGCTGTCCGACGACAAGTACGCCTGGGTGCTGGAAGACGGCGCCGAGCTGGTGGCGCAACTGCGTCGCGAAATCGACCCGTACGAGCTGTACCGTGATGCCAAGCTGGCCTGGAAACTTTCGCGGGCGCAGTTGGCGGTACTGCGCGAGCTGTGTGCCTGGCGCGAGCGCGAGGCGCGTGCCCGCGACCTGCCGCGCAACCGCGTGCTGCGCGAGCATTCGCTGTGGCCGATCGCGCGTACCCAGCCCGATAACCTGTCGGCGCTGGCCAAGATCGAAGACATGCACCCGCGCACCCTCCGCCAGGATGGCGAGTTCCTGCTGCAACTGATCCGCAAGGCTGCCAGCGTGCCGCCCGGCGAATGGCCGCCGGCATTGCCCGAGCCGTTGCCGATAGAAGCGTCGGCGCTGCTCAAGCAACTGCGTGCCGTTGGCCAGGCCGAAGGCGAACGCCTGAACATCGCCCCCGAGCTGATGCTGCGCAAGAAAACCCTTGAGGCGCTGCTCAAGAGCGGCTACCCCAACGGGCCTTATCAACTGCCTGATTCGTTGCGTGGCTGGCGTCGCGAGCGGATGGGCCAGGCGCTGCTGGATTGCCTTGCCGGCGCCGGAGACCAGCCATGAAACGTATCTGCTCGATCTACAAGAGCCCACGCAAGCATGAAATGTACCTCTACGTGCTCAAGGCGGATGGCCTGGAACGTGTGCCCGAGGGCTTGCTGCCGGCATTTGGCAAGCCTGTGCATGCATTCGACCTGGTGTTGACCCCGGAGCGCCAACTGGCCCGTGAAGACATCAGCAAGGTGCTGGAAAACCTCGAAAAAGCAGGGCTATCACCTGCAGATGCCGCCACTCGAAGACGAGTACATCGAGCACCTGCCCGAAGAGTTGTTGCGCCGCAACGATCCGATCTGACCCTTCCTCCGTTTTGCATGGTGCGGCGTGCGGTGTACACCGGGCCGGCACCATGGCTGCTGCCAAGGTTGTCTAAAACATGCGCGTTCTGATCGCCGAACAGGATCATGCCCTTTACGCTCGCCTGCTGCGCGAGGCGCTGCCGGCCCTGGAGGTGCTGACCAGCGGCGACTCTGCCGAGCTGTCGGCACTGGCTGCCGATTGCCCGGTATGGCTGGGCCAGCCTGACCTGCTCGCCACGCTGGTGCGCCAGGGCCATGCTCCGGCCTGGGTGCAGTCGACCTGGGCCGGGATTACGCCGCTGCTGGCCGAAGGTTTGCCACGCGAGTACCGCCTGACCCGTGCGGTGGGCATTTTTGGCCAGGTAATGGCCGAGTACGTGCTCACCTACATGCTGGGGCACGAGCGCGAGGTGCTGGCGCGCCTGGTCAGCCAGGTGGAGCGCAAATGGGATGGGCGCCTGGGGCGCAGCCTGGAGGGGCGGCGCGTGCTGATTGTGGGTACGGGTGACATTGGCCAGCAGGTGGCCGAGTTCCTGCTGCCGTTTGGCGTCACCGTATACGGGGTTGCCAGCCAGGCGCGCGAGCAGGCGCCATTCGTCGAGGTGGCAGGGCTGGAAGATCTGGGGCGTCTGGTGGGGCAGGTGGATTATGTGGTCAACCTGTTGCCCGATACGCCGGCAACGTGCGACCTGTATGACGCGGCAATGTTTGCCCGGTTCAACCCCGAGGCGCTGTTCATCAATGCCGGGCGCGGGGTAGCGGTGGTCGATGCAGACCTGGTCGAGGCCTTGAGGCTGGGGCATCTGGCGGGGGCGGTGATCGATGTGTGTCGCCAGGAACCATTGCCGCAGCGCCATCCGTTCTGGACCGCCTGGGGCCTGCTGTTGACCGGGCACAGCTCGGCGCCGACCTCGCCGACGGCGATGGTGCGCTTGTTCGTGGAGAATCTGCGGGCGTATGAAGCGGGGCAGGGCTTGCGCGGTGAGGTCGACTTCGCGCGGGGCTACTGATTAAAGCGGCGTCGCGCCCTTCGCTGGCAAGCCAGCTCCCACAGGTACATC
>NZ_JAAHBU010000154.1 GCF_010671725.1 Pseudomonas brassicae
GGTCAGGCCGTGCTGGTTGAGCGCGGGGCGAAAGTACCGCATCGCCGCCTCGCGGGCTTGCAACAGGGTCAAGGTCAGTGAAGCACGGGGTCTGGACATGAAAGGCACGCTTATCAGGCTATTTTATTAACACCTTAACAAAAAAGCCGTTCGCTCACCTGACCCTGGCACCCGCGGTCAAGCCATGCGGCACACAGGATCAAGACAACCGCCCCCGCCAAGCCCCCTAATAGGCCTCAACAGCTCATCCCACTTTTCAGGCTGCGCCATGATCACGATCGAAACGCCGACCTACTACACGGCAACCAAAAAATACAACCTGAGCTTCCCGACCCTCGAGCACGACGTGGAGGCGGATGTCGTCATCATCGGCGGCGGCTTTTCCGGCATCAATACCGCACTGGAGCTGGCCGAACAGGGCATCACCAACATCGTCGTGCTCGAAGCACGCTACCTGGGCTTTGGCGGTACCGGGCGCAACGGCGGGCAGATCATGGCCGGCATCGGTCACGACCTGGAGAAGATCAAGAAGGACGTGGGCGCAGACGGCCTGCGCCAGATCTTCGAGATCAGCGACCTGGGGGCCGACATCATCAAGCAACGCATCGAGCGCTACGCCATCGATGCCGATTTCTGCCATGGCTACGGCTACATGGGTTTCAACGCCCGCCAGGAAAAGACCCTGCGCGCCTGGGAAAAGGACTTCAAGTCGGTCAACTCGCAGCACGAGATCCGCTTTCTGGGGGGCAGCGAGGTCAAGCAGATCATCGGCTCCGATGCCTACAGCAGCGCCTTGCTGCACATGGGCGGCGGGCACGTGCACTCGCTCAACCTGCTGCTGGGCGAAGCCAAGGCGGTGATGGGGCACGGCGTGCGTATCTTCGAGAACAGCCCGGCGCTGCAGGTGCAGTACGGCGAGCGCATCACCGTGCGCACAGGGCGCGGTTCGGTGCGGGCGAGCAAGCTGCTGTGGGCCTGCGACAGCTTCCTCAACCGGCTCGAACCCGAACTGCACCGCTCGACCATCAATACCTATGCCTTCCAGATGATGACCGAGCCGCTGCCGGACGCACTGATCCAGCGCATCAGCCCGATTCGCGGGGCCTACAGCGATATTCGCCCGGTGATCGACTACTACCGCGTGACCGCCGAGAACCGCTTGCTGTTCGGTGCGGCCACGCCGCTGGTGGAGCACATACCGCGTGACCTGAAGGCCTGGAACCGTCAGCTGATGCTGAAGATCTTCCCTTACCTCAAGGATGTGAAGATCGACCTGGCCTGGGGCGGCCCGATGGCCTGCAGCCCCAACCTGTTCCCGCAGCTCGGCACCCTGCCCGAGCGCAGCAATGCGTTCTACGTGCAGGGCTACTCCGGCTTCGGCGTCACGCCCAGCCACATCATCTGCAAGGTACTGGCCGAGGGCATGAGCGAGGGTTCGGCGCGCTATGACCTGGTCAGCTCGATACCGCGCCCCACCATCGTCGGCAAGGACTGCATCCGCCCGTTGCTGCTGACGGCCGGCAAATCCTGGCACCAGTTGTCGGGCTACTGGAACGGCCGGCGCTGATCCTCCCTTTTCTTCCACTGTTCAAGGAAACACTGCCATGACCCTGACTGTACTCAAGCAGCACATTCAACTCGGCGAACTCGATGCGTGGGGCACCGTTGCCGAGCTGGGCTCGGAGATTCTCGAAGGCGAGGTGCGCGCGTTCGGCAAGATGACCTACGGCGCGCGACCGATGCCATCAGCAGCGCGTATTTCGGCACCACCCAGGGCAAGTTCCGCATGGTCTACCCATTCAACGAGCAGGCCACGGTAATGACCGGCGAAGTGCGCCTGACCGATGAGAGCACCGGCCAGAGCACCGTGTACGCGGTGGGCGACAGCTGGTTCGTGACCAAGGGCACGCCGGTGGTTTGGGAGATCCTCAGCGAGAGTTTCGTGAAGCATTACCTCGCGGTGGCCTGACCGGCCCCTTCGCTGGCAAGCCAGCTCCCACAGGTACAGCGGTGATTTCAGGATCACTGCACGTCCTGTGGGAGCTGGCTTGCCAGCGAAGGCCTCACCTGGGTCCTGAGCCTGCCGCGGTCAACGAATCCCCAAACACCCGCCACATCGCCCGCAGACGCCGCGCATAGGCATCAGGCCCCGCATAGATCAGCTCTACGCTCAGGCTGTCGATCACCCCGAGGTAGGCGTCCACGTACAGCCCGTGCAGTTCAGCCGACAGCTGCGGCAGGCACCCGCGCAGGGCCTGCTCGAACACCTCGCCCAGCCGCGTCAGATACCCTTCGAACCCCGCCGAAATGATCGGGCGCAACTCGGCCGGCGGAAAGAACGCCATGCGCAGCAGAAAGCGCAGGTGCGCCGAAGCCTGGTAGCGTTCACCCAGGCAGTGGCTGTAGCGGGCACCCGGCAATGCCGCGCTGCACTGGGCGAAACAGTCCTCCACATACAACCGCTCGGCCTCCACTGCCCGTTCGAACGCCACCTCGAACAGGTCCTCCTTGCTGCTGAAATGCGCATACAGCGAGGGCTTGCGCATACCCGCCGCCGCCGCGATGTCGTTGAGCGAGGCGACGTCATAGCCGCGCTCGGCAAACTGCTCGACGGCGATGGCGCAGATCTTTTGCGCCGAAGGCGTCAGGGTTCTCATGCAGGGTTCTCCACGGTCAATGCCCGGCCAGGCTGTTCAGCTCGACCGGTGCCTGTCGGATGCAGGCGCGCACCAGCAACGCCACCAGCACACCCGACACCACCAGCAGCAGCGCCCAGTGCGCTGCGCCCAAAGGCGCCATGATGCCCGACAACGGCGTGGCAAACGACGAAATGATCAACTGGAAGGCCCCCAGCAGCGCAGCCGTCGAGCCCAGTGCGCGGCTTTGCGAGGACATCACCAGCGACATCAGGGTCGCCTCCAGGATGCCCAGGCCGAACATCGCCAGCGCCATACCGGCCACGATGCCTGCCAGCCCTGCCGCACTCGCGGCACCGCCCAGCACCACCAGTGCCCCGGTCAGCAGGCAGGCTGCGCCCCACTGCGCCAGGCGCAGCAGGCCCTTGCGCGCCACCAGCCGACCGGCCGTGATCGCGCCCAGCAGAATCGCCACGCCGGTGGCACCGAACAAGGACCCGAAGGCTTCCACCGACAGACCGAAATGGGTCTGGTACACGAACGCGGCACCGCCGATGTAGGCAAACAGAAAGAAAAACACTGCCGACAGTGCCAGCGCCGGACGCAGGAACTGGCCATCGGCACCGATGCGCAAGTAAGTGCGCAGGATCTCGCGCGGCGCCCACGGCAGGCGCTTGTCCAGCGCCAGGGTCTCCTTGAGCACCCATGCCGAGTTGAGCAACACCAGCAGGCCGAGGCCGGCCAGGGTCAGCATGATCGCGCGCCAGCCGAAATGCGCCCCGACAAAACCGCCCACCGCCGGCGCAATCACCGGCGCCAGGCCTTCGATGGTCATCAGCAGCGCGAAGATCTGCGCCGCCCGGGCCCCTTCGGCCACATCGCGCACCATGCTCATGATCACCACCAGGGTCAGCGCACTGCCCAGGCCCTGGATGAACCGCGCGGCCAGCAGGCCTTCAAGGCTACCGGCCTGGGCGGCAGCCAATGAACTCAGCACGAACACCGCCAGGCCGGCCAGCAACGGCCGCGCCGGCCCAGGGTATCGACCAGCGGCCCGAACAGCAGTTGCCCGGCGCCCATGGCCAGCAGGAATACGGTGAGCGTCAGTTGCACGCCGGCATAGGTGGTGCCGTACTCGGTGGCGATGGCCGGCATGCTGGCCAGGTACATGTCCACGGCCGAGGGGCCAAGGGCGCCGATCAACGCCAGGGCGATGGCGAACTTCACATGCGGGGGTTGCGACTGCAGGGTGTGCATACACTCGAATCCATAAGGTGACAGGGTTGGGTAACGTCTCGGCCATCAACCTACCTACCGGTAGGTTGCAATTCGAGGCGAGCCTAACCGCTGTCCCTTGCCGGGTCAAGTCAGTGGTGTGTCATGCCGGCCCTGCCAGGCTGTGGGAGCGATAGTCCTTGGGGGACTGCTCGTACTGCTTCTTGAACGAGCGGCTGAAATGCGCCGAATCGGTAAACCCCCACTTGTAGGCAATGGTGGTGATCGACTCGGTCTTGAGGATCGGATTGGCCAGGTCGTCGGCACTGCGCTGCAGCCGCGCGCGCTGGATGTAGCGGCATACGCTGTCGCCCTGCTCCTCGAACAGCCGGTAGAGGTGGCGCACCGAGATGTTCAGCCGACTGGCCAGGTTGACCGGGCTGAGCCCGGGCTGGCCGAGCGATTCGTCGATGACCTTCTGCACATAGCTGCGCAGGTTGGCGCCCTGCAAGGCCTCGGGCGACAAGGTTGGCGTGTCGCTGCCTTCAAGGGCCGAGCCGAGCAGCGACAGCAATGCACTGTGCAAGGCCTCGCCCTCGGCGGCTTCGCCCTGCCCTGGTGCGCTGTCCTTGCACAGCTGGTCCATCAGTACATGCAGCATGCGCCCGCACGCCCGAGTGCGCGAAATCTTGCCGAAGGTGCGCGCATCGCCGCCCAACTGCTTGCACACCGCTGCGCGCGACAACGACAGCGAGGCATGTTCGATCAGGCCGAAGGGCACGATCTCGCACGCCCCCACTGCATCCATCAGCAGCATTTCGCCAGGCGCCAACTGCACGCTGACGCCCTGCTGGGTCACCTGGGAAAAGCCGGTGCGCTGGCTCACCAGAAAGCAGTACTGATCGTTGTCGCGGTCCGGCTTGATGCCGTCACGGCGAATGAGCCCGGCATTGGTGCGCAAGCTGGCCAGTGGCAAGCCACCGCGCGAGCCGAGGGAAATTTCGCCGATGAACAGCGAGGGGTTGTAGGCCAGCTCGGTCTCGAACCGCCCGCAAATGTGCTGCATCTGGGTGTTCCAGCGGTCCAGCGCGGTGCTGGCAAGCTGATGGATACTCATGGGTACCTCCACAGTGGCATCTTGTTTTTGTTGGGCAATAGTTAACATGTTAGCTATGTGCGCGCAACGCGTACGTGATCACCACGGTGGAAGCAGTATTGGTGCCAGCTTGCCTGCTCAGAGCCCTTCGATCAGGCGCGACAAGCCTGCCAGCGCGGTCAGCAGCAGGTCACGTTGGCGAGCGTCCAGGCTGATGTAGCGTCTGAAGGCCGGCAGGCGGTTGACCACTTCGGCGCCGCCCATGTGTTCCAGGGTCAGGCTCCAACTGCCGTGCGCCAGTACCAGGCGCAGGCGCTTGAAATCCAGCGGCATCAGGGCCTGCTGCACCGCAAGGTCCTGCGCCAGGCGTTGCTGCAGTTGCACTCGCAACGCGGGGTCGCCACTGCGAAGGCGCCAGTGCAGGCCAGTGCGGCGCAGCACACCGGTATGCTGCAGCTCCAGCCTGGCACTGCCCTGTGCCAGGGCGGGCCGCTGCAACTGGAACTCACACAGCACCAGGTGCATCAACAGCTGCGATTCGGTGCGCTCGTGCACCTCGAAGCACAGGTTGGCGTCGGCCAAGGCGAAACGTGCGCGCCCCGAATCGAGCAGTTCACAGTCGGCCAGGCCGAGGTTACGCCGCAGGTGGGCCAGGGTCACGCCCGGCCGATAGCCTGTCGGTGTCCGTTCAAACAGCCTTTGCCACCGTGTGATCAGGGTATGTGCCATGCTCGACTCCTGGTTCGTGAGCGAATTCCCGCGCCAGCACTTCTTCCACCGACGCGGGCTTGAAGGGGTTGACCTTCTGCACCAGCAAGGTCCAGAACAGCGCATACAGCGCCGTGCCGCCGAGCATCCAGGCGAACGGCACATACACATCGGCCGGGTTCATTCCTGGCGGCGTGATGAACCACATGCCCAGCCCGATGCCCAGGCTCGACAGCAATTGCGGCAGCGGGAACAACGGCGAGCGGTAGGCGCGTGGCAGGTCGGGGCGGCGGATGCGCAGGATCACCACCGACAGCGTCACCAGCAGGTAGGCGGTGCTCCACGCGCACACGGCGGCCAGTACCAGGTGCATGATGGTGTCGGTGTTGCCGCCCAGCCACCAGGCGTGCAGGCACGGGATCAGCATTGCCAGCAGAATGCACAGCAGCGGCGTCTTGAAGCGCGGGTGCAGGTAGGTGAAGACCCTGGGCAACGCACCGTCCACCGCCATGCCGTAGAGGATGCGCGGCACCCCGGCCATCAAGGTATTGATGGTGGCGCACCGGCAAACAGAAAGCCGACGCCCAGCCACAGCGGGCCGATATCGCCCATCACCTGCTCGGCGAATTTCGGGATGGCCATCGGTGTGTCCAGCAGGTGCAGGCCGCTGGCCGCGTCGAGTACCACGTTGTCGACCTGGCGTTTCATTGCGGCGCCGTAGATGAACATGCACGAGGCCACGCCGAACAGCCCGAGGGCCATTGCCTTGGGCATGGTGCGCGCCGACTGGCGCAGGTCGGGGGCCAGTGGCGTGACGAACTCGCAGCCGACAAACATGAACATCGCCATGCCCACCAGCGACAGCACCGTGATCAGGTCGGTGCCCACCAGCGATTCGCCGAACCAGCCGTCCAGTTGCACGGCGGGTGCGGCGACCAGGCCGAGCACGCCGAACACCATCAGGGTGGTCCACATGCCGAAGGTGAGGATGATCTCGGCCTTGCCGAAGGCGCTGACGCCGAAGGCATTGAGGATACCGAACACGATCACGAAGCCGACGCCCAGCAGCCAGGAGCCGCCGGCGGATTCGGCCAGGGTATTGAGGTGTTCGAAGTTCACCAGCGCCATCACCCCGGCCAGGATGGTTTCCGCGGTGCCGGCGAACACATGCACGATCAGATAGGCCGAGAGTGTGCCGGTGATAGCGAAGAAGCGGCCCATGCCGCAATTGATGTAGTCGTAGACCGAGCCGGTGGTGGGCAGGATAGCGGCGGCTTCGGCGAAAGTGGTCGATTGCGCGAGCATCATCACCACGGCGATCAGCATGGCCATGGCGAAAGCGCTGCCGCCGATGCCGAAGCCCATGGTGGCGGTGAGGATCACCGGGCTGGCCATGATCAGGCCGATGGTACTGGCCAGCGCGGTGGGAAAGCCGACCGTGCCGCGATGCAGGTGCGCGCTGAGGGTGTCGTTGAGCGACATGCTGAGGGTCCTCGGATGCAGAGTGGGGGTGAGTGCACTGTGCGCGGCAGGCGCGTGAACGTCTTGCCCGTGGCTGCCGGGGGTTTTGTTGCAGGCTGCCAGGGTGTTTGAAAGTGCCCGCCAGGGGGAGACCTGACACCCCCCCAAGGCTGCCAACGCCGATCCATCAGGCCATGGCACGTTGCAACAAATGTCGGGAGCTGCGGTGCGACGACTCGACTTGCCAGCGAAGCGCCGCGCGGCGCGCTCGATCTTGAGAGCGCTGGTGAATTCAAGACATGC
>NZ_JAAHBU010000155.1 GCF_010671725.1 Pseudomonas brassicae
TCCCACAGGGACAGCGGTGAACGCTGTGGGAGCTGGCTTGCCAGCGAAGGGACCGGGCCTGCCTACGCGGTCACCGGGGTCAACACCGGCTGCCCGGCAAAGAACGCCTGCAGGTTGCGCACCACCAACTGCACCGTATCGCGCGCCGCCTCTGGCGACTGCCCGGCCACATGCGGGGTCAGTACCACGTTGGGCAACGCCTTGAGCGCCTCGGGCACCGCCGGCTCTGCGTCGAATACATCCAGCCCGGCACCGGCAATGCGCTGCGCCTGCAACGCCTGCACCAGATCGTCGGTCGCCACCACGCTGGCCCGTCCGATATTCACCAGAAAGCCCTGCGGGCCCAGTGCATCCAGCACCGCAGCGTCCACCAGATGGCGCGTGCTCGCCCCGCCAGGGGTGGCCACGATCAGAAAATCGACCGCTGCCGCCAGCGCCAGCGGGCTCTCGCAATAGGTATAGGGCAGGTCATTGCGCGGTCGACGGTTGTGATAGAACACCGGCATGTCAAACCCCTGTGCGGCACGCCGGGCAATCGCCAACCCTGCCGCCCCCAGGCCCAGGATACCCAGGCGCTTGCCACTGATCGACGGGCTGATCACGCGGTGCCACTGCCCCAGCCGGGTGCTCGCGTCGGCACGCGCAATATCGCGCACCACGGCAAACAGCAAGGCCAGTGCATGGTCGGCCACGGCCACGGCATTGGCACCGGCACCATTGGTCACGGGAATACCGCGTGCCGCCGCCGCGGCAAGGTCGACCTCCTCGTAACCGGCGCCGATCACGCAGATGATCTTAAGTTCAGGCAGCGCGGCGATTTCATCGGCATACAGGCCCAGCGGCCCGCGGGTCAGTACCGCGTCGATCGTAGCGCCATGACGGGCAACCGCCTCGGCGCGCAAGGCCGGGGTCTGTGCACGAATCAGGTGAAACCCGGCGTGCTCCAGCAGCGGCAGGTAATCGTCGACCGTCTCTACCAGCACCAGTACCGTGTGTGTCATGCCCTGCTCCCTTTGGCTGCGCGCGAAAGGGGCATTATGCAGACTTGCGCCTACTGCGCGAAAGCCCGGCCCAGACCGCCGGGTACGCCAGAGCTGTCGGTGTCCTGCCAGGGCCCCTCAGGGCTGGTGGCCCAGCTCCAGCCGTTGTTGAAACGGTAGTAGGTGCGCTGGCGATAGAAGGTGTTGGTCTTGCCTTCGAGCACGTACACCCCAAGCCTGGGGTCCCAGTGGCTGGCGCCGCCGGGTGGCGGTGCAAAGCTGGCCGACGTGCGCGGCATAGGCTTGGGTGCCGGCGTGATCATCGGCGTACCTGGCGTGGTCCCCGGTACCGGTTTGATCACCGGCCCGGTGGGCGGCAGCCTCTCGATCGGCGGCACCGTGGGTTCGCTCGGCCGATGCACCGTACACGCACTCAATCCCACGGCCAGGGTGATCAGGGTGAGGCGTGCGATGCTGTTCATAGTGAGGCTCTCTACGGGTCCGGGCTGTCGATGGTCAGGTGCTGCGGCACCACCGTGCTGCTGGCCAGCGGGTTACCAAGGCCGATCCACTCGCCTTTGGTCGGCTGGCCAGCGCGGGAAATGCGCGCAACCAGTTGGACTTCAGGAAAACTCGACAGTTTCATGTTCGGCATCATCGCATCGCTGTCGCTCAGTTGTACCTCGATCGGCAGGTCGGCCACGGTCACGCGCCTGGCCGCCAGCGGCATGGGCGCCCGGAACTGGCCCGGGCGAAGATGAACACGCTGTCGTGCGGCTTGACCTTGTCTTTCAATGCCGGCGCCAGTTCTACCCGTACCGTCAACCTGGCGCCTGCCGGCTCAGCCGCTGCCGGCTTGCCGGCACCGGCCTTGAGGCGCTCGGTAGCACGCTCGATACCGCCCAGCAACGCAGCGCGCGATGCGTCGCCTTCCGGCAACTGGGCAAGCAGCCGGTTCCAGTAGTCGATGGCCTGCTGGTAACGCTCGCCCTCGAATGCGGCAATGCCGAGCAGGCCCAGGCTGGTGACTTCCTTGGGGTCGCCCTTGAGCGCCTCGTCGGTCAGCGCCTGCAACTGCGCCGTCCACTGCTTGCCGTTGGAGAAATACAGCGCCTGGGCCCACTGCCCCAGCAACTCGGGCTGGCGCCCGGCCACGCTCGCTGCACGCTCGAAAATCTTCGCCGCATCGGCCGCACGCTCCTGGGCCATGTAGGCACGGCCGAGGAAGTACAGGCCCTCGGCCGAGTCCGGCTGGGCCTCGACGGCACGCTCCAGGCGCGTGGTCATCTCCTGCACCGACTGCGGCGCCTGGGCGAACTCACGGGTCAGCTCGACCTTGTCGCTGGCACCGAAATGCAGGTACAGCCCCAGCGCCATGACGGGCACCAGCGCCGCCGCCAGCAACGGCAGGGTCTTGCCCAGGCGCGCACTGCGACCAGGCTCGGCATTGTCGGTGTCGGCCAGCAGCTCGCGGGCCGCCTCGTCACGCCCGCGCTGCAGTTGCTCGGCGCTGAGCACACCGGCGTCGCCCTGCACTTGCAACTCGGCCACGCGCTCCTGGTACAGGGCGACGTTCAACGCAGTACGGTCTTCTTCTTGTTGCGCACGACGGCCGCGCAACACCGGGACCAGCAAAAAGCTCAGGGCTACCAGTAACAGCAGGCCTGCAGGAAGCCAGAATTCAGTCATGGGGGCGTTCTTTGTCCAGCAATTTGGCGAGGCGCTCACGCTCCTCGGGGGAAAGGTCGGCGGCACCGGTGGCAGCCTGCCCGCGACGCTTGCGCACGATCAGCGCGAGCATGCCGAAACCACCCAGCAAGAGGATGCCGGGGCCGAACCAGAGCAACCAGGTGCGCGCCGTCAGGGCCGGCTTGTAGCGCACGAAGTCACCATAGCGATCGACCATGAAATCGATGATCTGCTGGTTGTCCTTGCCCTCGCCCAGCATGCGGAAGATCTCGCGGCGCAGGTCGGCGGCAATCGGTGCGTTGGAGTCGGCGATGTCCTGGTTCTGGCACTTGGGGCAGCGCAGTTCCTTGGTCAGCACGTGGTAGCGCTCGCGCTCCGCGTCGTCGGCAAACTGGTAGGTGTCGATCGCGGCGTGCGCCACGCCGGCGATGCTCAGGCCGAGCAGCGCCGCAGCCAGCCAGCGCTTCATTGCCCGGCCTCGTCGAGCAGGCCCTGGTACAGCGGCGCCAGCTGTTCGCGCCACACGGTCTGGTCGACCACGCCGACGAATTTGTGACGGATGATGCCCTTGGCATCGATCATGAACGTCTCCGGCGCGCCATACACGCCCAGGTCCAGCCCGAGGGTGCCCTGCTCGTCACGGATGCCGATCTGGTACGGGTTGTGGAACTCGTTCAGCCACTTGATTGCCGCTGCGTTGTCATCCTTGTAGTTGACCCCGTAGATCACCACGCCCTGCTCGGACAATCTGTTCAGTACCGGGTGCTCGACCTTGCACGACGGGCACCAGGTGGCCCATACGTTGACCAGCGCCGGCTTGCCCAGCAGATCGTCACGGGTCAGGGTCCTGTCGCCCTCCACCGTCGGCAGCGAGAATGCCGGGAACGGCTTGCCGATCATTGCCGAGGGCAACTCGGTGGGGTCCAGGTACAGGCCCCGGTACAGAAACACCGCCACCAGCAGAAACAGCGCCAGCGGCAGCACCATGATCCAACGCTTCATGCAGTTGCTCCCGACATGCCCAGTACTTCACGCACCCGGCTTTTGACCTTGACCCGATACCGACCATCCATTGCCGCCAGCAAACCACCCAGGCCGGTCAGCAGACCACCCAGCCAGATCCAGCGCACGAACGGTTTGACGTGCACGCGCACCGCCCACGCGCCGTTGTCCAGCGACTCGCCCAGGGCGACATACAGGTCGCGGGTGAAGCCGGCGTCGATGCCCGCCTCGGTCATCACCGACTGCTGCACGGTGTACAGGCGTTTTTCCGGGTGCAGCACGCTGATTTCGCGGCCGTCCTGCAGCACGCGCACGGTGCCCTTGTCGGAGGTGAAGTTGGGCCCTTCGAAGTGCTTGGCGCCTTCGAACACGAACTGGTAGCCGCCCAGTTCCATGGATTCGCCCGGCGCCAGGCGCAGGTCGCGTTCGGCGCTGTTGTTGCTCGACAGCACCACGCCCAAGGCGCACACCGCGATACCCAGGTGCGCCACATGCATGCCCCAGTAACTGCGGGTAAGGCTGCGCATGCCCTTGAGCAGGCCTTTGTGACGGGTCTTGTCGAGCAGGTCACGCACACCGGCCAGCAGAATCCACGCCGCGAGGGCGAAGGTGGTCAGTACCTGCCAGTCGAAGTCGTCCACCAGCAGCCCGCCGATCGGTGCCAGTACCGCACTGCCGATCAGCGCCGGGGTGAGCATGCTCACCAGCCATTTTGTCGGGGTGTCCTTCCAGCGCACGATCACGCCCACCGCCATCACCGCCATCAACAACGCCATCAGCGGGATGAACAGCGCATCGAAGTACGGCGGGCCGACCGACAGCTTGGCCCCGGTCAGTGCATCGAGCACCAGCGGGTAGAGGGTGCCGAGCAGGATCATCGAGGCGGCCACCACCAGCACCAGGTTGTTGGCCAGCAGCAGCGTTTCACGCGACCACAGGGCAAACCCGACCTGGCTCTTGACCACCGGGGCGCGCAGGGCGAACAGGGTCAGCGAGCCGCCGACCACGAACAGCAGGAAGATCAGGATGAACACGCCGCGCTCGGGGTCGGAGGCAAACGCGTGCACCGAGGTCAGCACGCCCGAACGCACCAGGAAGGTGCCCAGCAGGCTCAACGAGAAGGCTGCGATCGCCAACAGGACGGTCCAGCTCTTGAACACGCCGCGCTTCTCGGTCACCGCCAGCGAGTGGATCAGTGCGGTGCCCACCAGCCATGGCATGAACGAGGCGTTCTCGACCGGGTCCCAGAACCACCAGCCGCCCCAGCCCAGCTCGTAGTAGGCCCACCACGAGCCCAGGGTGATGCCGATGCCCAGGAATGCCCAGGCAACGATGGTCCACGGCCGTGACCAACGCGCCCAGGCGGCGTCGAGGCGCCCGCCGAGCAAGGCAGCAATGGCAAACGCGAAGGCCACCGAGAAGCCCACGTAGCCCATGTACAGCATCGGCGGGTGCACGATCAGGCCGATATCCTGCAGCAACGGGTTGAGGTCGCGGCCATCGGTCGGCACCTGCGGCAGCAGGCGCTGGAACGGGTTGGAGGTGACGATCAGGAACGACAGAAAGCCCACGCTGATCATGCCCATCACCGCCAGCACACGCGCCAGCATCACCTGCGGCAACTGGCGCGAGAAGATCGACACGGCGAAGGTCCAGCCACCGAGGATCAGCGCCCACAGCAGCAGCGAACCTTCGTGGGCGCCCCACACGGCGCTGAACTTGTAGTACCAGGGCAAGGCGCTGTTGGAGTTGCTGGCCACGTACGCCACCGAGAAGTTGTCGGTCATGAAGGCGTGGGTCAGGCAGGCAAAGGCGAACGCCAGGAAGGCAAACTGCCCCCAGGCGGCAGGGCGGCCCAGGCTCATCCACAGGCTGTCGCCGCGCCAGGCGCCGAGCAGCGGCACGCTGGCCTGCACGCAGGCGAAGCAGATGGCCAGAATCATCGCCAACTGGCCGAGTTCGGGAATGATCAATGCCGCATTCATGGCTTGGCTCCGCCGTCGGCAGCGGCCTGGCCGCTCTCTTTCAAGGCCTTGGTGACCTCGGGCGGCATGTATTTTTCATCGTGCTTGGCCAGCACTTCATCGGCCACCACCACGCCTTCGGCATTGAGCTTGCCGAGGGCGACGATGCCCTGCCCTTCGCGGAACAGGTCGGGCAGGATCCCACGGTAGGTGATCGGCACCGACTTGTTGAAGTCGGTGACCACGAAGCGTACGTCCAGCGAGTCGCCGGAACGTTGCAGGGAGCCGGCCTCGACCATGCCGCCGGCGCGGATACGGGTGTCGAGCGGGGCCTCGCCGTTGGCGATCTGAGTCGGAGTGTAGAACAGGTTGATGTTCTGCTGCAGTGCGCTCAGGGCCAGGCCAACTGCGGCGCCGACGCCAACCAGCAGGCCGAGGATGATGAACAGACGCTTTTTGCGTTGCGGATTCACTTGATGCTCTCCCGGCGCAGACGGCGCGCCTCTTCTTGCAGGTAACGACGCTTGCTCAGCACGGGCGCGGCGACGTTGAGGGCCAGCACCAGCAGGCAGATGCCGTAGGCCGACCAGACGTAAAGGGCGTGATGGCCCATGGCGACAAAGTCGCTGAAGGAGGCAAAGCTCATCAAACGGTCCCCCGACCCAGGTGGTTCAGGACTTCATCCTTGACCCAACTGGCACGCGCTTCGCGCTTGAGCACTTCAAGACGCATGCGCAGCAACAGCACCGTGCCGAAGAAGCAGTAGAAGCCCAGCACGGTCAGCAGCAGCGGCAGCCACATTTCGGCCGGCATCGCCGGTTTCTCGGTGAGGGTGAAGGTGGCGCCCTGGTGCAGGGTGTTCCACCACTCCACCGAATACTTGATGATCGGGATATTGATCACCCCGACAATCGCCAGTACCGCGCAGGCCTTGGCCGCGCTCTCACGATTGCTGATTGCCTGCCCCAGGGCAATCAGACCGAAGTACAGAAACAGCAGGATCAGCATCGACGTTAGTCGTGCATCCCAGACCCACCAACTGCCCCAGGTCGGCTTGCCCCAGATGGCGCCCGTGCTCAGCGCCACCACGGTCATCCAGGCGCCGATGGGCGCGGCGCACTGCAGCGCGACGTCGGCGATCTTCATCTTCCACACCAACCCGACCACGCCGGCTACCGCCAGCATCACGTAGCACGACTGCGCCAGCATGGCGGCGGGGACATGGATGTAGATGATGCGAAAGCTATTGCCCTGCTGGTAGTCCTGCGGGGCGAAGGCCAGGCCCCAGACCACTCCCACCGCGATCAGCAGAAGAGCGGCAATGCTCAGCCACGGCAGCATGCGCCCGCTGATGGCATAGAACCATTTGGGTGAGCCCAGCTTGTGAAACCACGTCCAGCTTATTGCGCTGTTTTTCATCACGGTACATCCAGGGTCTTTGCTGGGCGAAAGCCCAGACCTCATTATTCGCCGACGCTGATCTTCAGGCCAGCCGCTATTGCAAAGGGTGCCAGGGTTACTGCCAGGGCGGTCAGGCTGCCAAGCCAGAGCAGGTAACCGGTCGCCGGCATAGCTTGCAGTGCCGCCTGCAAGGCGCCACTGCCCAGGATCAATACCGGGATATATAACGGCAAAATCAGCAGTGCCAACAACAGCCCGCCGCGCTTCAAGCCCACGGTGAGCGCGCGCCCACGGCCCCCAGCAGGCTCAGTACCGGGGTACCGAGCAACAGCGAGGCCAGCAACACGGGCAGGCACTGCACCGGCAATCCCAGCATCAGCGCCAGCAGCGGCGACAACAATACCAGTGCCAGGCCGGAAAAGGCCCAGTGTGCCAGCACCTTGGCCAACACCAGAAGCGCCAGGGGGTGCGGCGAAAGGACCCACTGTTCGAGGGATCCGTCCTCGAAATCGCTGCGGAACAGGCCGTCCAGCGAGAGCAGCACGGACAAAAGAGCGGCTACCCAGACTAACCCAGGGGACAAGTTTTGCAACAATTGCGTCTCTGGGCCGACCGCCAGCGGGAACAGCGCGATCACGATCGCAAAGAACACCAGCGGGTTGGCCAGCTCCGCAGGGCGGCGGCACAGCAACTGCGCTTCACGGCGCAACAAATGGATGAATACGCTCATGCTGCCCACTGCCCCAGGTCCAGTTCTCGATAACCGGACGGCGTCTGCGTCAGCGTGTGGTGGGTGGTCAGCACGACCATGCCGCCCTGCTCGCAATGCGCCGCCAGGTGGGCTTCGAGCTGGGCCACGCCGTGCTTGTCGAGGGCGGTGAAGGGTTCGTCGAGAATCCACAGCGGCGGGCTCTCCAGGTACAGCCGTGCCAGCGCCACGCGGCGCTGCTGGCCGGCCGACAGGGTATGGCAGGGGACATCCTCGAAGCCGCGCAGGCCGACCTGTGCCAGGGCCTGCCAGATCGCAGCGCGGCTGGCCGGCTGGTGCAAGGCGCACAACCAGGCCAGGTTCTCTTCGGCGCTGAGCACGTCCTTGATGCCGGCGGCATGCCCGATCCACAGCAACACCCTGGCCAGCTCGCTGCCCTGCTCGGCCAGAGGCGTGCCATTGAGGCGGATCTCGCCGCGGGTGGGTCGCATCAACCCGCTCAGCAGGCGCAGCAGGCTGGTCTTGCCGCTGCCGTTGGGGCCGCTGATCTGCAACATGTCACCGGCCGCCAACTGCAGTTCGAGGTGCTCGAAGAGCATTCGCCAGTCACGCTCGCAGGCCAGGCCCACAGCTTCGAGTCGAGGAGTCACAGGTTCGCCTTATTGGTTCGGATGACAGTCTCAAGTCGGCCCCGGCCTTGCCGTTATACTGGACAACGGATCCACGGCCCGGCCGGTCTGATCGGACGCGCCGCTGCAGCGGGCACACCCGCGAAGATCGGGCGGCATTATACATGGCATGTCCTACTGCAAAGAGGGCTATTTCCACAGGTTGTGACGTGATGACAGGCGAAATCAACAGCCTTGGCCCGCAGGCTGCGGCCAATCCCCAGGCGCGCGGCGCGGCCATGACCGGCGAGCTGCTCAAGCTGCTGCAGCCCCAGGTCGCATTGCTGGCGCCGGGTGAAACCGCGCAGGCGCAGGTGTTGTCGTTGCGCCAGGTCGGCCAGGACTTTCAGCTGCTGCTGCAACTGACCCAGAGCAACGGCCGCCAGACAACGCTACAGACCACCGCCAGCCAGCCGTTGCCCCAGGGCAGCGAACTGACCGTCAGCCAGCCCAATGCCAGCAACCTGACCATCACAGTGCAACAGGCCATTGCGCGCAACGTTGCCACCCTCAGCCAACTCGACACGCGCCAACTGCCGGTCGGCACCCTGCTGCAGGGCAAGGTCCTCACGACCCAGGCGCTGCCTCAGGCCACCGGGCAACCAGCGCTGTTCCGCTCACTGGTAAGCTTGCTCAACACCGCCCAGGCCGGCGCCACCCTCAACATCGACAGCCCACGTCCGCTGGCGCTGGGCAGCCTGCTCAGCGCGCGGGTACAGGGTGAGCAGTCGATCAGCTTCGTGCCCCTGAGCGGGCGCCAGGCACAGCTGGCCATTGCCCAGCACCTGAGCACCCAGCAAAGCCGCCAGGCGTCGCTGCAGGGGCTGCTGAGCAATCTGCAGCAGTTGAGTGGTCAGCAACGCCTGCCCGTCGAGGTACGTGCCAGTGTCGATACCCTGCTGGCCAGCTTGCCCGACCTGCGCCAGCTCGGCGATGCCAAGGGGCTTGCCCAGGCACTCAACAACAGTGGCGCGTTTCTGGAAGCCAAGCTGCTTGCCGGCGCACCCGGGGGCCTGGCACCCGACCTCAAGGCGCAGGTCATTCGCCTGGTGGCGCAACTGCTGCCGGGCTTGCCCAGCAGCACGCAATTCAACCCGGCAGCCGCTGCCAGCACCCTGGCTCAGGCGATGCCGGGTATGGTGCGCAACGCCCTGGGCATGCTGGGCCAGGTCAGCCCGCGGCCTGCCCCGGGCAGTTTCCCGCTGCCCTCCCGCTTGCTGCAAAGTGCCGACGGCGAAGGCGATCTGGAGCATCTGCTGCGCCTGGCAGCGGCCGCCATCTCACGCTTGCAGAGCCATCAGCTGGCAGGCCTGGAGCAGACCCGCACCACCGCCGAAGGCAACCTGCAGACCACATGGCAACTGGAAATTCCGGTGCGCAACGGCCAGGAGTTCATGCCGCTGCAGATGAAACTGCAGCGCGAGGAGACGCCAGAGCAACAAGCCGAGCCTGAGCGCGAGCGACGTGACCCGCTGGAAATGCTCTGGCGCGTCGAATTGTCGTTCGACCTGAGCCCGCTGGGGCCGTTGCAGGTACAGGCGCAGATCAGCCAGGGCAATTTGTCGAGCCAGCTCTGGGCAGAGCTGCCGAGTACGGCGCAGTTGATCGACAGCCAGCTCGACAGCTTGCGCGTGCGGCTGGTGGCGCGCGGGTTGAATGTCGGTGAATTGTGCTGCCATCACGGCACGCCACCGCAGGGCCCGCGCACACACCTTGAACAACGCTGGGTGGATGAAAACGCATGAGCCTCAAGACCCCACGCCAGGCCATTGCCCTGACCTATGACGGCCAGCAGGCCCCGACGTTGAGCGCCAAGGGCGACGATGAGCTGGCCGAGGCGATCCTGGCGATCGCCCGCGAACATGAAGTGCCGATCTACGAGAACGCCGAACTGGTGCGCCTGTTGGCGCGCATGGAACTGGGTGACCAGATCCCCGAGGCGTTGTACCTGACCATTGCCGAGATCATTGCCTTCGCCTGGCAGCTCAAGGGCCAGGTACCGGTGGGGTTCGTGGACGACACGCCGCACGAGCGTGACATTACCCCGCAGGGGCTGGGCTTGCCGAGGCCGGATTGACTGGCGCCTCTGCCCCACCACGACCGGGCGTCGAACAACGCTTCAGCTCGCAGGTGAACCGCCACACATAGCTACCACCGCCGCCCTGCCCGTACTGTGAAGCATAGCCAGGCACGACTCCCCGTGCCGACTCAGGTAACCGCCATGACTTCCCGCTTTATCAGCACAGACGGTGTGCAACACATACGCAATTCACTCGAAAACTACCCCAGGCCCGACCAGGCCGCGGCCAACGCAGTACGCCAATGGGCCAGCCTGCAAGGCATCGACCTGGACCCCGACAAGGTCGATGCCGTCACCCTGCATTACCAGTTCAAAGGCCAGCATCCCATCGCCAAGGTCACGCAACGCATGACCTTGACCCAGGCCCTGCTGGCGAACTGGCAAGGCGAGTCAAGCAACGACCTGGTCGCGCCGCCTTGCACCAGCCATGGGCCGGCACGCCCCCACCCTACCCGCTGACCATGGTCGAGCACCTGGACCACAAAGGGCCGTTCGACTACGGCGCCGACTACCTGATCTACAACGGCCTGTACCGCCACACCCACCCACAAACCTACGACGCCCATACACACCTCAGCCTCCCCGCCGAAGCGTTCCAGCGGTTTGTCTGGCACATGGACTTCCAGCATCCCTATAAACAGATGCTCAAGGCCTACTGGAAAACCGGACTACAAACCTACCGCGATGCAGCCAAGGTCAATTTCATCGCCGCGTGCAACAAGCAGGTCAGCGAGGCCAGCCTGAGCGATGCCGGGCGGGTGCTTGCCTGGCAGGTTGCCGGCCTGCAGGCCCCCCCCACCTGGGCCAGTCTGGGGCGCAAGGAGCGCCACATTCCCGTGGTGCAGGTGGCCGCCCTGAACATCTATGGCTATGTGGCCAGCAACCTGCTGTGCCTGAAAAACAACGCCAGCGGCCTTACCCTGCTTTATATCCCCGGCAACAGCTCGCCCCTGCACGAGTTCGCGAGCGAGTCGGCAATGAAGCTGTGGATTGCCCGCCAATGCCAAACCAGCCACACCCGCCAAGCCCTGGAGCAACATTTCGCGCCAGGTGACGAAGCCGACACCCTCGGCTTCAGCGGCCTCAGCACGGCGCTGACCGGCCTTGGCCTGTACCCCGCCTATCATCACTTCGATCCCACTCATCACCCAGGCTTCGCCACCAGCGGCCTGTGGGTACCGCAAGACATCGTCAATTACAAAGCCGCCAGCTACAGCCCGCCCATCGACGGCGATGTGTTCATGGCCATGGCCCGACGCCAGAAGAAACGCACCGATCAGGACGCTGACTTCATCATCAACAGCGACAGCACGATCACCCGGGAAAAGTGGCGTGGCTACTTCAATTCGGCGATCAACACGCTGGGGCCCATCGCCATGGTCGTCCCGGAACTGGCGCCGCTCTTCGCGATTGGCGGGGTCATCGAGTTCGGTACCGGCCTGGACCGCATGCTGCACGGCAAAACCCTCCAGGAACGCGCTGGCGGTTTCGAAGACCAGGTCTGGGGGCTGCTCAATGCCCTGCCGCTGCTGCACCTGGCGGTGCCAGAGAAGCCTGCGCTGTTTCGATTCAAAAGCACCGGCTTTGTCAGCCCCAGCCGGGTCAACGGGCAGCTCGGCTACCCCATGAGCCCAATGCAGCCCCCCCACCTTGCGCCTGTCGAACCGGTGCTCGAAGAAGCCTTCACCCTAGCCGACAGTGTCGCCCCGGTGATCGACGCCGACCCTGCGCTGGCGCAAGCCGTGGTGCGGGTACCCAATTACAAAGGCGAGCGCGACCTGCTGCAGGCCCAGGTCAACGGCTACAACGCCAACCTGTACTACGACATCGAGGCCGACGCCTTCGTCAGCAGCGAAAGCCTCAATGAGATCGACCCGCCCTACCTGGTAGCCCCCGAGCCCGGCCAACGAAACATGCTCAGGCTGAACGCCGCCGAGCGTTCGGTCAGCGACGCCCAGCGGATGCGTACACTGCGCGCGCTGGGCGTAGAGCTTGAACTACCGGTGAACTTCGATGGCATGCTGGCGCCCCAGGTAACGCCCATCCCAAAGCGAATTTCTTGCATTTGGGTCGGGGATCAGGTGATCAAACCCGAGCTTCTGGAAAACCTGGGACGCAACGCCCAATTGCTCAAGCGCAGTCAATATAGCTACCGGCTGTTTCTATCGAATGCCTCGCCTGAGGCCTACGCGCGCAATGTGGAGCTGCTGGGCACCCATGCCCCGACGCTGGAAATCATCCCGCTGGAGCCGCACCCGCTCTACAAGGAGTTCGAGAACAGCCCTTATTTTGCCCAGTACCAGGCCGCCATCGATGGCAACGGCGGCGTCGCGACAAACTATTCGTCGGCATCGGACGTACTGCGCTATCGCTTGCTCAAGCATCAAGGCGGAATCTACATGGATGTGGATGACAGCCTGCTGGGCCCCGACCAGATCACGGCCATGGGCAGCAACGCGGAACCTATCGACGAGGTTGCGCTACACACCAGCGACGACGGGCTGATCCTGTCGATACCGGTGTCCAACGAGATGCTGGGCATGACTATCCGCTACAACGGCAGCATGATCGGCAGCCATGTCGGCAACCCTACGCTGGACGTCATTTCGGACCTGATGCGCCAACGCTTCGAGGCGCGCCCAGACTTCTACAACAGCCGCCCGAGCATTCACGAAGACCCCCTGGGGTTTATGGCCTATGCTGGCCAACTGAACCACATGACCGGGCCTGGCGTGCTCAACGATGCCATTGAAACCGCATTGCCCGCGCTGAAGCAGTTTCGCGAAGTGTGGAATTTTGGCGCACTGCCGGTGCTCAACGCACAGACGGTCGTGGATGACCAACTGTTTCGCACGGTTTATCGACAACTCACGCCGCTCAGCCGCTTCGCCAAGATCGGCAGCACCCTGAGCTGGGCGCATACCTGAACCGCAAACGGGCGGCGCTCGCCGCCGCCCTTCAGCCGCGGTGCAACTTGCTCATCAGCTCGGCCTCGGCCTGGGTCAGGCCGCAGGACTGGGTCAATTCGTCGACACTGGCGCCCATGCCCACCAGCCGCGCCGCCTGGGCAAACGACAGGCTGTTGGGGTCGCGCTGTTCCAGTTGCAGCAGCTTGTCCGGCAGCGGCGCCACCACGGCGCGCAGCTCATGCAGCGCGTCGCCCATGCGCACGGTGCCGTTCTGGTAATCGTCCAGGCGCTTGGCCAGGTCCTTGATGCGCTGATCGCGCAGCGCATCGCCCTGGGCCTGCTGCGATGCCAGCTCGCGCTGGCGCTTGCTGTAGCCATAGAACAACCAGAGGCTCACGGCCCAGACCAGCGCCAGAAATATGACTGCAACCTCGAGAATCAACTCAGATGTTCTCCAGCTCGGACCACTCTTCCTCGGTCATCATCTTGTCCAGCTCGACCAGGATCAGCAGTTCGTTGTTCTTGTTGCACACGCCCTGAATGAACTTGGCCGATTCCTCGTTGCCGACATTCGGTGCGGTTTCGATCTCCGACTGACGCAGGTACACCACTTCAGCAACACTATCGACCAGAATGCCGACCACCTGCTTGTCTGCCTCGATGATCACGATACGGCTGTTGTCGGTGATTTCGCTGGACAGCAGGCCGAAGCGCTGGCGCGTATCGATCACGGTGACCACGTTGCCGCGCAGGTTGATGATGCCCAGCACGTAGCTTGGCGCACCCGGTACCGGGGCAATCTCGGTGTAACGCAGCACTTCCTGGACCTGCATCACGTTGATGCCATAAGACTCGTTGTCCAGCTTGAACGTCACCCACTGCAGGATTGGATCGTCGGAACCCTGCGCCGTCATGTTTTTCATTCCCCTAACCCTCAAAAGCCGCTTTCGGCGGTGTGCTCAGTGCGGTCGCGGCAGATGCGACCGATTATTTATGCGTGCTGTGCAACTGCTTGACGGCGCGCTGGCAATCAGTTCGGCCAGTTCGGCAACGTCCAGCAGCGCACACATGTGTTCAATCACGGTCCCGGCCAACCAGGGCCGCTGGCCACGCTGGGTTCGCCATTTGATCTCGCTCGGGTCCAGGCGCAACGAGCGGCTGACCTGATGCACCGCCAGCCCCCACTCGTAACCCTGTACCGAAATCACGTATTGCAGGCCCTGGCGCAAGTCATCGCGATAACGGTCGGGCATCACCCAACGCGCGGTGTCCAGCACCTTGAGGTTGCCTGCCTGGCTGCGCAAGATGCCGAGGAACCAGTCGGGCTGGCCGAACAGCGGCGTCAGTTCCTGCCCGGCCAGCGAGTAGATCGACCCCAGGCACACCAGCGGCACGGCCAGGGTGAGGCCCGCCACATCGAACAGCAGGCATTCGAACGGCTCGGCGGCCCAGGCCGGGCGACCATCCCCGGTGAGCGGCGGCACCGGCTGGTCTGGACCTGCCGGCAGGTGCACATCAACCAGTGGCTCGACCGGCGCCGGCGGCATTGCCGGGGTGAGCTCGCGTGCTTCGACGACGCTGGTCACCTCGACGATCAGCGGCGGCGCGGTGACCGGCATGACCAGCCGAGGCGGTTCGGCGAATACCGGCGCGGGTGCCTTGAGGCGGGCGTCGCGGGCCTGTTCTTCAAGCACTGCCGCCTGGAACTCGTCGAGCACCGCAGGCGCTTCGGCTACCACCGCTACCGGCTCGGTGACACGGACAACGGCAACCGGTGCAGGCGCCTCGAATTCTTCGGTGGCCTCCTGCAACAAGCCGTCCAGGTAGGACTGCAAGGCAAGTTGAGGCTTGGTGGCGACTTGCTGAGGGCGATTCATCACGCCACCTGCGCAACAGCAGTCTGCGTCAGCAGATGCTTGAGCAAGGCCCGATAGGCCACCACACCACGGCTCTTGCCGTCGAACTGCGACGGCGTCAGGCCGGCGCGGCTGGCATCGCGCAAGCGCGTGTCGACCGGGATGTAGCCTTGCCAGATGGATTCGGGGTAGGCATCGCGCAGCACCCTCAAGGTGCCCATGGAGGCCTGGGTACGGCGGTCGAACAGGGTCGGCACGATGTTGTAGGGCAACGCCTGCTTGCGCGAACGATTGACCATCGCCAGGGTGCTGACCATACGCTCCAGGCCCTTGACTGCCAGGTACTCGGTCTGCACCGGAATCACCAGTTGCTGGCTTGCCGCCAAGGCATTGACCATCAGCACGCCAAGCAATGGCGGGCTGTCGATGATGGCGTAGTCGAAGTCCTGCCACAGCTGCGCCAGGCTCTTGGCGATGACCAGCCCCAGGCCACTCTGGCCCGGCGACTGGCGCTCGAGCACGGCCAGTGCGGTACTCGACGGCAGCAACGAGATCTTCTCGTCGCTGGTCGGCAGCAGCAGTTGGCCCGGCAGCCCTTCGGGCACCGTGCCCTTGTGCAGGAACAGGTCGTAGCTGCTGTGCTCCAGCGTGTCGGGGTTATGGCCGAAGTAGCTGGTCATGGAGCCGTGCGGGTCGAGGTCGACAACGACCACGCGCTTGCCCGCCTCGGCCAGCAAGCCGGCCAGGGCGATGGATGTGGTGGTCTTGCCGACACCACCTTTTTGATTGGCTACTGCCCACACTCTCATTGCGCTGCTTCCTCCCGGTCGGGTCGGACCCTGCCGGGATCGATTAAAAGGTCGACGACGGGGAATTGACGGGATTGCGCCCTGACGTCGGTGCTACGGCTGGCGGTGCAGTTTGTGTGCCAGCCCGCTTCATCGCCGCATCCGGCGTGGCATTGGCGCTGCCGGTGGCGGTCAGGCTGCGACGCACCTCCAGGTTGCGCGAGATCACCAGCACCACCCGACGATTCTGCGCGCGCCCTTCGGCGCTGGTGTTGCTGGCAATCGGCTGGAACTCGCCGTAGCCCACCGACGCCATGCGTGCCGGGTTCACCCCTTCCATGGCCAGCAGGCGCACGATGCTCGCGGCACGCGCCGACGACAACTCCCAGTTGGTCGGGTACTGCGCGGTGCGAATCGGCTGGTCGTCGGTGAAGCCCTCGACGTGCACCGGATTGGCGAACGGCTTGAGGATGTTGGCGACCTTCTCGATGATGTTGAACGCCTTGTCGCTGGGCATGGCATCGCCACTGCCGAACAGCAACGAGGAATTGAGCTCGATCTCGATCCACAGCTCGTTGCCGCGCACCGTCATCTGGTCGGACTTGATCAGATCGCCAAAGGCATCGCGCACATCATTGGCAATGGTCTGCAGCGGGTCACTGGAGGTTTGCGCAAGGCCGGCATCGACCTGTTCGCTGTCCTTGATCAGCGGTTCGGCGGGCTTGACGCTGAGCGGGCGTTCGTCACCGATCGGAATCGGCCGCATGCTGCGCTCGGGGTCGTTGAACACGCCGATCAGGGCCTGCGAAATGACTTTGTACTTGCCCTCGTTGATCGAGGAAATCGAATACATGACCACGAAGAAGGCGAACAGCAAGGTGATGAAGTCGGCATACGACACCAGCCAGCGTTCGTGGTTTTCATGTTCCTCGGGGGGGCGACGACGGGCCATGGCTTACTCCATGAAGCCCTGAAGCTTCAGTTCGATCGAACGTGGATTCTCGCCTTCGGCAATCGACAACAAGCCTTCCAGGAGCATTTCGCGGTAGCGCGACTGACGCAGTGCCAGCGCCTTGAGCTTGTTGGCGACAGGCAACAGGATCAGGTTGGCACTGGCCACGCCGTAGATGGTGGCAACAAAGGCCACGGCAATGCCGCTGCCCAACTGCGACGGGTCGGCCAGGTTGCCCATCACGTGGATCAGGCCCATCACGGCGCCGATGATGCCGATGGTCGGCGCGTAGCCGCCCATGCTTTCGAAGACTTTGGCCGCCTGGATATCACGGCTTTCCTGGGTGTAGAAATCCACTTCCAGGATGCTGCGGATGGCTTCCGGCTCGGCACCGTCGACCAGCAGTTGCAGGCCCTTGCGGGCATACGGGTCGGGCTCGGCATCGGCCACGCCTTCAAGGCCCAGCAGGCCTTCCTTGCGCGCGGTGAGGCTCCAGTTGACCACGCGATCGATACCACCGGCCAGGTCCACACGTGGCGGAAAGAGGATCCAGCGCACGATCTGCAACGCCCGCTTGAATGCACTCATGGGCGACTGCAACAGCGAGGCGGCCAGGGTCCCGCCGATCACGATCAAGGCAGCCGGGCCGTTGAGCAACGCCGACAGGTGACCACCTTCGAGGTAGTTGCCGCCGACGATGGCCACGAATGCCAGGATAATCCCGATCAGGCTCAAGACATCCATCAGATGCACGCCTCCACCAGATGCCGGCCAATATCGTCCAGGCCATACACCGCATCCGCCAGGTTGGCCTTGGCAATGGCCATCGGCATGCCATAGATCACACAGCTGGCTTCATCCTGCGCCCACACCTGGCTACCGCCCTGCTTGAGCAGGCGTGCACCTTCACGGCCATCGGCGCCCATGCCGGTCAGCACCACTGCCAGCACCTTGTCACCGTATGACTTGGCCGCCGAACCGAAGGTGATGTCCACGCAAGGCTTGTAGTTCAGGCGCTCGTCGCCCGGCAGGATCTTCACCGTGCCGCGCCCGTCCACCATCATCTGCTTGCCGCCAGGCGCCAACAGTGCCAGGCCTGGACGCAGTACATCACCATCCTCGGCTTCCTTGACGCTGATCTTGCACAGCTTGTCGAGCGCTCGGCAAAGGCCTTGGTAAAGGCAGCCGGCATGTGCTGGATCAGCACGATCGGCGCCGGGAAGTTGGCTGGCAACTGGGTCAGCACGCGCTGCAGCGCCACCGGACCACCGGTGGAGGTGCCGATTGCCAGCAGCTTGTAGGCCTTGC
>NZ_JAAHBU010000156.1 GCF_010671725.1 Pseudomonas brassicae
GCCCGCGCGGCGTATTGCGCCTCGGAATGCGCCAGGCCGCCGACAATCGGCACGATGCTGCTGTTGCTCGGCAGCGCCAGCAGGTCGATGCAGTCGACCGGGCAGGGCGCCACGCACAGGTCGCACCCGGTGCATTCGGCGCTGATGACCGTGTGCATCAGTTTTGCTGCGCCGACAATCGCGTCTACCGGGCAGGCCTGGATGCACTTGGTGCAGCCAATGCACTCGGCTTCGCGGATAAACGCCACCTGGGCGGGGGCACTGCCTCGCTCAGGGTCCAGCGCGATCACGGGCACCTGCAGCAGCATGGCCAGTGCGGCAATCGTTTCGCTGCCGCCGGGTGGGCATTTGTTGATCGCTTCGCCAGCGGCCAGCCCCTGGGCATAGGGCTGGCAGCCGGCATGCCCGCATTTGCCGCACTGGGTTTGGGGCAGCAGGGCGTCAATGCGTTGAATCAGGCTCATGGGGTAAACAATCCGTTGAAGCCGAGAAAGGCCAGGGCCATGATCCCGGCGCCGATCAAGCTGATGGGCAGGCCGCGAAACGCCGCCGGTACCGCATCGCTGCGTTGGCAAAGGTCATCGAACAGGCTCAGTACCAGCCAGAAACCCAGGCCACTGCCCAGGCTCAAGGCCACGCTTGTCAGCAGCCCGGCAGCGGCGTCACTGACCTGCAGTGCCAGCCCGAGCAGGGCGGCATTGCCGAGCAGCAGCGGCTTGAGCCGCGCAAATGGCCAGCCGGGCACCTGACGTTGCAGCAGGCTCAGGATCGGCGCGATCAGCAGCACGCACAGCGGCATGAACACGAACAGGCGCAGGTACTCGAGTGCAAGCGGGCGCAGCAGGTGCAGGTACAGCAACTGCCCGAGCGGTATCGCCAGCAGCAGCATCACCAGGGTTGCCAGCCCCAGCGCATGCACACGCTGGCGCTGCAGCGCCGTACCCGACTGCAGCAACGGGTCAAGGCCCAGTGCCTGGTGCAGGACGACGTTGTTGACCAGCGCGGCGCTGAGCAAGGTGAGTAACAGTTCGGTCATGAGGGCGCCACAAGCGAAGGGCTGAGCGCCATTATCCGGCAATCACGCGGCAATGAGAACGCCCCGGCCACTGAGGGTCGGGGCGCAGGGGGGCTTACTTGATGCGCTGGCCTGGCTTGGCGCCGCTGTCAGGGCTGAGCAGGTAGATTTCCTCGCCACCAGGGCCCGCAGCCATCACCATGCCTTCGGAGATCCCGAAGCGCATTTTACGTGGCTTGAGGTTGGCGATCATCATGGTCAGCCGACCTTCCAGCTTGGCCGGGTCCGGGTAGGCGGACTTGATGCCGGAGAACACATTGCGCTGCTCGTCACCGATGTCCAGGGTCAGGCGCAGCAGCTTGTCGGCACCTTCCACGGCTTCGGCCTTGAGGATCAGCGCAACCCGCAGGTCGACGGCGGCAAACGCATCGAAGTCGATCTCGGCAGACAACGGGTCCTTGGCCAGTTCGCCGTTGCCGCTGGCAACGCTGGTCTGGCTGGCGGCCAGGTCTTCCTTGGAGGCGTCGGTCATGGCCTGTACCTTGACCGGGTCGATGCGCGTCATCAGCGCCTTGAACGGGTTGAGGGTGTGGTTTTCGAGGCGGCTCTGGTGATCGTTCCAGGTCAGTGGCGCGACGTTCAGGAACGCCTCGGCGTCGGCGGCCAGCAATGGCAGCACCGGCTTGAGGAAGATCACCAGTTGGCGGAACAGGTTGATGCCCTGGGCGCATACGGCCTGCACTTCGTCCTGCTTGCCCTCCTGCTTGGCCAGCGACCAGGGGGCCTTGTCGGCGATCCAGGCGTTGGCGCGGTCGGCCAGGGCCATGATCTCGCGCATCGCGCGGGCGAAGTCGCGGCCTTCGTAGGCCTCGGCAATACCGGGTGCTGCGGCGAGGAAGGCTTCGGTCAGCTCGGGTGCGGCATCGCCAGCCACCATCACGCCGTCATTGCCCTTGTGGATGAAGCCTGCACAACGGCTGGCGATGTTGACCACCTTGCCGACCAGGTCCGAGTTGACCTTCTGCACGAAGTCTTCCAGGTTCAGGTCCAGGTCATCCACGCCGCGCCCCAGCTTGGCGGCGTAGTAGTAGCGCAGGTATTCCGGCGACAGGTGGTCCAGGTAGGTGCGGGCTTTGATGAAGGTGCCGCGCGACTTGGACATCTTCTGGCCATTGACGGTCAGGTAGCCGTGCACGTTGATGGCGGTCGGCGTGCGATAGCCTGCGCCTTCGAGCATCGCGGGCCAGAACAGGGCGTGGAAGTTGACGATGTCCTTGCCGATGAAGTGATACAGCTCGGTGCTGGAATCTTTTTTCCAGTAGGCGTCGAAGTCCAGGTCCGGGCGACGGGCACAGAGGTTCTTGAAACTGGCCATGTAGCCGATCGGCGCATCCAGCCACACGTAGAAGTACTTGCCCGGCTCGTCAGGGATCTCGAAGCCGAAGTACGGCGCGTCACGCGAGATGTCCCATTCCTGCAGGCCGGCATCCAGCCATTCGGCGATCTTGTTGGCCACGGCGTCCTGCAGGGTGCCGCTGCGGGTCCACTGCTGCAGCATGGCCTGGAAGTCGGGCAGCTTGAAGAAGAAGTGCTGGCTGTCCTTGAGTACCGGGGTGGCACCGGAGATCGCTGACTTGGGGTTCTTCAGCTCGGTGGGCGCATAGGTGGCGCCGCACTTTTCGCAGTTGTCGCCGTACTGGTCTTCGGCCGCGCACTTGGGGCAGGTGCCCTTGATGAAGCGGTCGGCCAGGAACATCTGCTTGTCGGGGTCGAAGTACTGGGTGATCGAGCGGTTGGCGATGTGCCCCGCGTCACGCAGCTTGAGGTAGATCTGGCTCGACAGCTCGCGGTTTTCTTCGGCGTGGGTCGAGTGGAAGTTGTCGAACTCCACCAGGAAGTCGGCGAAGTCACCGCTGTGCTCGGCCTGGACGGCGGCGATCAGTTGCTCGGGCGTGATGCCTTCCTTTTCGGCACGCAGCATGATCGCAGAACCATGCGCGTCGTCGGCGCAGACGTAGGTGCACTGGTTGCCGCGGTGCTTCTGGAAGCGCACCCACATGTCTGTCTGGATGTACTCGAGCATGTGGCCAAGGTGGATCGACCCGTTGGCATAGGGCAGGGCGCTGGTGACGAGAATCTGACGTGGCTCGGACATGGGGGCTCGGCTACTTTCGGCTACAAGGTATGAACGGTGATCGGCCACTATAAAACGATGGGAAATATATTTCACCCCATGCAGGTATCTGCCGATGTTTCACGGGTTAGCATAGCGGCCTGTTTCACTCAGTCTTTTATCGGGAGTCTCCATGAGCGCCGTCACTCGCGCAGCGGTTGAAGCCGTCCTTCGCCAATACACCGACCCTTACCTGAACCAGGACCCGGTCAGCGCCGGCTGTGTGCAGGCCATCGATATCCAGGGCGATCACGTCAGCGTGGCCTTGCAGCTCGGTTATGCTGCCGGCCTGTTCAAGAACGGCTGGGCCCAGGTGCTGCAGACCGCGCTTGAAGGGATCGCGGGTGTCCGTTCGGCACGGGTCGAGATCAATTGCGTGATCGCCGCGCACAAGGCCCAGGCACAGATCCCGGGGCTGGCCAACGTCAAGAACATCGTCGCCGTGGCCTCGGGCAAGGGCGGCGTGGGCAAGTCCACCACCGCCGCCAACCTGGCCCTGGCACTGGCCCGCGAAGGTGCACGGGTGGGCATCCTGGACGCCGACATCTATGGGCCGAGCCAGGGTGTGATGTTCGGCATTGCCGAAGGCACACGTCCAAGCATCCGCGAGCAGAAGTGGTTCGTGCCGTTGCAGGCGCATGGTGTGCAAGTCATGTCCATGGCCTTCCTGACCGACGACAACACGCCGATGGTCTGGCGCGGGCCGATGGTGTCCGGGGCGTTGCTGCAACTGGTGACCCAGACTGCCTGGGACAACCTCGACTACCTGGTGATCGACATGCCGCCAGGCACCGGTGACATCCAGCTGACCCTGGCGCAGAAGGTGCCGGTGGCCGGTTCGGTGATCGTTACCACGCCGCAGGACCTGGCCTTGCTCGACGCGAAGAAGGGTGTCGAGATGTTCCGCAAGGTGAGTATCCCGGTGCTGGGCGTGGTCGAGAACATGGCCGTGCACATCTGCTCCAACTGCGGGCATGCCGAGCACCTGTTCGGTGAGGGGGGCGGCGAGAAGCTGGCGACTCAGTTCGGTGTGGAGCTGCTGGCCTCGCTGCCGTTGTCGATGGCGATTCGCGAGCAGGCCGACAGTGGCACGCCGACGGCGATTGCCGAACCGCAAAGCCCGGTTGCCATGGTGTATCAGGAACTGGCGCGGCGGGTGGGTGCACGCATCGTGCTGCAGGCGGCGGCGGCGCCAGCCATGCCAAGCATCACCATCAGCGAAGACTGATTCCAAACCATCACCAGCAGGTGCCGGCAAGGTCGGTGCCTGCAGGAACAACAGGCAAAAAAAAGCCCCGCCGATGAGGGCAGGGCTTCTTTCAAGCAGTGAAGCGCAAGTTAGGCAACTTGTACTTCTTCAGCTTGCATGCCTTTCTGACCGCGGGTAGCGATGAAAGTGACCGCTTGGCCTTCTTTCAGGCTTTTGAAGCCGTCAGCTTGAATGGCTTTGAAGTGAACGAACAGGTCGTCACCCGATTGTGGGGTGATGAAACCGAAACCTTTTTCATCGTTGAACCACTTAACAACACCGGATTGGCGATTGGACATAGTCTGTCTCCTTGGACAAAGTTAATTACGGCTCAGGAAATGCCCTGGCCGAGACTGAGTGCAAAGAGGCAGAAAATTCATGAAGATGTGTTGATCAAGATCTTGCATCAGGTAGAGATTCTCAGTGACACGTGCAGCACAGTGGCGTCACCATAACCCTTTTTCCAGAACGTGCCAATGGTCTTGTTCAGGTTTCGCATAATTGAGGACTGACGGCACTGTCCCCCTCTCTCGCAGGCCCCATTTGACAGGCATCCGAGCGCTGCGACCCCGGGAAACTTTGAACCCGGCGCGGGCCCGGTAAGATGCCCCACAGAATTTCTTCACCACGCTATTTCAGGACACCCCGCCATGAGCATCAAATCGGACAAGTGGATTCGCCGCATGGCGCAGGAACACGGCATGATCGAGCCTTTCGTCGAGCGTCAGGTACGCGGCGAAGCCGACAACCGTCTGATCTCCTTCGGCGTCTCCAGCTACGGTTACGACGTGCGCTGCGCCGATGAATTCAAGGTGTTCACCAACATCAATTCGGCCACCGTCGATCCGAAGAACTTCGACGCCGGCAGCTTTGTCGACGTCAAGAGCGACGTCTGCATCATCCCGCCGAACTCGTTCGCCCTGGCGCGCACCGTCGAGTATTTCCGCATCCCGCGCAACGTGCTGACCATCTGCCTGGGCAAAAGCACCTACGCGCGCTGCGGCATCATCGTCAACGTCACCCCGCTCGAACCCGAGTGGGAAGGCCACGTGACCCTGGAGTTCTCCAACACCACCACGCTGCCGGCCAAGATCTACGCCAACGAAGGTGTGGCGCAGATGCTGTTCCTGGAGTCCGACGAAGAGTGCGAAGTGTCCTATAAGGACCGTGGCGGCAAATACCAGGGTCAGCGTGGCGTGACCCTGCCACGCACCTGAGGCGACGAACCGAGGGAATTAGTTGCCCGATCGGCGCTCCAACGAGATGAACCGTCCCGACCCGCCAGGAGGCGTGTCGGATTTCGCTCAGGAGCCGCCGATGAAACTCGACCCTACTATCAGCGCCAAACTGGCCGTGCTGCAGCCCAATCAGATCGGGCTGGTGGCCTGGTCACTGCTGGCGCATCCGCCGTTGATGCAGGCCGGCGGTGTACCCGGTCAACCCGACCCGGACACTCCCGACACGCCACAACCTGGCGAACACCCGCCCATGGAACCGGGTGAACCCACCTTGCCCGACGAGCCGCCGCCGGCGCCTGTGGCCTGACTTAGCGTTGTAGGGGCCACACCTGGCCATCTGCGGCCAGGTAGACCCGCTCATCCGCCGCAGGCGCGATTGCCCAGCCGCCGGTGAAATCGCCGAAGGCCGGCAACACGCTGACCCGTTCGCCCATCACGAAACACGGCAGGCGCAAGCGCTGCCGGGCGCGCCCGCGCAGCACGAACACCGGGTGTACGTGCCCGGCGATGACCGCGTGGGTGGGGTGTGGCTCGGGTTCGTGTTGCAGCGCGAACGGGCCGAGCAGCAACGGCCCGTCCAGCACCTCGATGCGCAGGCACTGTGGCGGGTCGCCAGCATGCTGGTCATGATTGCCCCGCAGCAACGTCACCGTCATCGCCGCATGGGCCTCGCGCCATGCCCGCACGCGTTCCAGCGTCGCGGGGGCGCGGCCGGCGCGCGCGTGCAGAAAGTCGCCGAGGATGATCAGGCGTTCGCAGGGGTAGCTCGCCAGCAACCGGTCCAGGCGCTGCAGGGTCGCGTGGGTGGTGCCGCGAGGCACCGGCAGGTGTTGCGCGCGAAAGGTGGCGGCCTTGCCGATATGCACATCGGCCAGCAGCATCAGGCGACGGGCGGGCCAGTACAGTGCCTTGTCGGCTAGCAGCCAGAGGGTCTGGCCGAGCAGGTCGATACTCACAGGGTTGCTCACTCAAGGCTCCTTGCTTGCTGCGCGTTCGAGGTCGGCGACCATGCGTGCGATGCGGTCGGCGAGCTTTTCGGTGCTGAGGGTTTCGCGCATGCCTTCCACCAGCAATGGAAAGGCCAGCGGGCCGGGGCGCTTGAGCACCTGCACGTGCAGGCTGAGACGCCCCAGGCGTTCGAGCAGTTGCGCCAGCCGATCGGTTTCCAGTTCTTCGCTCAGCACTTCGTCACGCGCCTGCCCCAGCAGCAGGTTGTTGGCGTCGTGCTGGCGGAACACCTCGAAGAACAGGCCGCTGGAGGCCTGGATCTGTCGCGTGCTTTTTTGTGCACCGGGATAGCCGCCGAACACCAGGCCGGAGATCTGCGCAATCTCGCGAAAGCGCCGCAGCGCCATTTCACCGGCATTCAGGCTGGCCAGGGCATCATCGAGCAGGTGCGCGGGGCTCAATAGCTGCGGCAGCAGTGTGGCCCACGCCACCTCGCCGGCGCACAGCAACTCCAGCCCATAGTCATTCACCGCAATGGAAAAGCTCAGCGGCTGCGTCCGGCTGCAGCGCCAGGCCAGCAGACTGGCCAGGCCCAGGTGCGTGGTGCGCCCGGCGAACGGGTACAGAAACAGATGGCAACCCTGACGCGAGTGCCAGGTTTCGGCCAACAGCATGTCGCGGGGCGGAATCCTCGACCAGCGCTGCTGCAACAGCAGCAGAGGCTGTACCGCACGCATCTCGGGGCCGTTGAAGCGTCCGTGCGCGGCGTCATCCAGCTGGTCCACCAGCGCCCTGGCCAGCTCGCCGGACAGCGGCATGCGCCCGCCGTTCCAGCGCGGCACGGCGGCCTTGGGTGAGGTGCTGCGGCGCACATAGGCGGTCATGTTGTCGATGCGCACCAGTTCCAGCGTACGCCCCGCGAACAGGAACGCATCGCCGGGGCGCAGGCGTGCGATGAAGGCTTCCTCGACACTGCCCAGGTTGCGTCCGCCACCGCCCTTGCTCCAGTACTTCAGGTGGATGCTGGCGTCGCTGACGATGGTGCCGATGCCAAAGCGGTGGCGCGCGCCAGGCGGGCGTTGGCCACTCGCCACACGCCGTCGTCGTCCACGATCACGCGGTGGTAGTCGGGGTAGGCACCGAGCGACGCGCCGCCATTGCGCACGAATGCCAGCGCCCACTGCCATTGGTCATCGCGCAGCGTGCGGTAGGCCCAGCAACTGCGCACTTCCTGCAGCAGGTCGGGCGGCCTGAAACCGGCCCCCAGGGCCATGCTCACCAGGTGCTGGACCAGCACGTCCATGCACAGTGCCGGCGAGCGCCGCGCTTCTATCTGCCGCGCCGCTACCGCCTTGCGGGCGGCGGCGGCTTCCACCAGTTCCAGGCTGTGGGTGGGCACCAGGGTGACGCGCGAAGGGCGCCCTGGCGCGTGGCCCGAGCGCCCCGCGCGCTGCATCAGCCGCGCCACACCCTTGGCTGAACCGATCTGCAGCACCCGCTCGACGGGCAGGAAGTCGACCCCCAGGTCCAGGCTCGAGGTACACACGACGGCCTTGAGCTGGCCTTGCTTGAGGCTTTGCTCCACCCAGTTGCGGGTTTCGCGGGCCAGCGAGGCGTGGTGCAGGGCAATGATGCCGGCCCAATCGGGCCTGGCCTCCAGCAGTGCCTGGTACCACAACTCGGCCTGGGCGCGGGTGTTGGTGAACACCAGGCAACTGCTGCTGGCAGCGATTTCGTCGCGCACCTGGGCCAGCAGCTTCAGGCCCATGTGTCCGGCCCAGGGGAAGCGTTCGATGGCCGGCGGCAGCAGCGTGTCGACCTCGATGCGTTTGTCCTGGCGGCCTTGCACCAGGCAGCCGCCGTCTGGCAACAGCACCTCGCGCGCGTGCTCCAGGTTGCCCAGGGTTGCCGAGATCCCCCACACAATCAGCCCGGGGTGCCAGCGGCGCAGGCGCGCCAGGGCCAGTTGCAGCTGTACGCCACGCTTGTTGCCGAGCAGTTCGTGCCATTCGTCCACCACGACCATGCGCAGGTGCGCAAAATCGCTGTGTGCGGCTTCGCGGGTGAGCAGCAGGGTCAGGCTTTCGGGGGTGCTGATCAGGCTGCTGGGCAGGCGACGGCTCTGGCGTGCACGTTCGGCGCTGGAAGTGTCGCCACTGCGTACGCCCAGGCTCCAGTGAATGCCCAGTTCGTCCAGCGGCGCCTGCAGCGCGCGCGCGGTGTCGGCCGCCAGGGCGCGCATGGGGGTGATCCAGAGCACCTGCAACGGCGCGCGGTGTTTGCCCTTCGGCGTGTCGAGGGCGGCCAGGTACTGCAGGGCCGCGAGCCACACCGCGTAGGTCTTGCCGGCGCCGGTGCTGGCGTGCAGCAGCCCCGACTCGCCGCGAGCGACGGCGGCCCACACGCGCTGTTGAAACGCGAACGGCCGCCAGCCACGAGTGGCAAACCAGGGGCCAGCGAGGTCGGACGGTTTGCGCATGCCGGGGCCGCTTGTGGGCAAGGGGTGTGTCTTCACAGACCACACCCGCCCGGCATTAGTTTTACTTGAGATTGCCGCTGAGGAACTGGCGCAACCGTTCGCTCTTCGGATTGCCCAGCACATCCGCCGGCGCCCCCTGTTCTTCCACCAGCCCTTGATGCAGGAACAGCACCTGGCTCGACACCTGGCGCGCAAAGCTCATCTCGTGGGTCACCATGATCATGGTGCGACCTTCCTCGGCCAGGCCCTGGATCACCCGCAACACTTCACCCACCAGCTCCGGGTCCAGCGCCGAGGTGGGTTCGTCGAACAGCATCACCTCCGGCTCCATCGCCAGTGCCCGCGCAATCGCCACGCGCTGCTGCTGGCCACCGGACAGAAACGCCGGGTACTGGTCGGCCACCCGCGGCGCCAGGCCAACCTTGTCCAGATACGCGCGGGCGCGCGCCTCGGCGTCGTGCTTGCTCACCCCCAGCACCCGGCGCGGCGCCATGCTGATGTTCTCCAGCACGCTCAGGTGGCTCCACAGGTTGAAGTGCTGGAACACCATGGCCAGGCGCGTACGGATACGCTGCAGCTCATCGGCATCGGCCACATGCAGGCCATGGCGGTCGTGCACCATGCGCACCGGCTGGCGTCGAGGGTCATGCTGCCTTCGTCGGGTTGTTCGAGAAAGTTGATGCATCGCAAAAAGGTGCTCTTGCCCGAGCCGCTGGCGCCGATCAGGCTGATCACATCACCGGTTTTCGCCTGTAACGACACGCCCTTGAGTACGTGGTGCTCGCCGTAGCGTTTATGCAGCCCTTCGATGGTGAGTTTGTACATGCACAGGCCCTTATGGCGATAACAGGTAGCCGCTGCGGTATGGCTGGTTGCCCGCAACGTGCGCGATCACCATGCCGGCGGTGGCCATGCGGCGCAGCGAGCGGGCATACATCAGCCCGGCCTGGTGGTTGTGGATCGGGGTCACACGGTCACTCAGCGGGTCGATCACTTCGGCAATCAGTTGCCCGGCCTGCACGTGCTGGCCCGGTGTGGCATGAAACACCAGCAGCCCGCCCAGCGGCGTGGCCACCGGTTCCACCGCCGCCAGCGGTGTGGCCGGGTAGGCCAGTGCCGGCAACGGCGCGGGCTCGCCCTCGATGGCACCGAAACGGGTCAGGTAATGCAGGATTGCACTGCAGTCGGCACTGGCCAGCGGGTGGCTGACATCGCCCTGGCCACGCAACTCGACGGTCACCGAAAAACTGCCCTGCGGAATCGGGAACTGCTTGGCGAAGCGTTGCTGCAACTGCCACCACACCAGGGTGAAGCACTCATCGAACGACTGCCCGCCCGAGTCGGTGGCCAGCAGGCTGGCCTGCGCGCCCAGGTAGCGTGACAGCGCCTCGACCTGCGGCCAGGCTTCGGGGGTGGTGTAGAGGTGTTCCACCGCTTCGAAATCACAGTGCAGGTCCAGCACCATGTCGGCGTCGCAGGCCAGCCGTTGCAGGGTCAGGCGCTGCGACTGCAACGGGGTCATTGCAGGGTGGGCGTGCAGCGCGCGGCGCAGGCACTCGCGGATCAGTTCGAGGTTGTGCGCCGGGTCCTGGGTCAGGTGCGCTTCGATCTGGTCGCCGATGGTGTCGCTCAGGTCGACGAACTTGCGGTTGAAGTTCTCGCCGCTCTGCAGCTCGTAGCGCCCCAGCGGCACGTCCATCAGCACCTGTTCCAGGCCTACCGGGTTGGCAATCGGCACCAGCACGATCTCGTGGCGCAGGCGGCCCTGGCGCTCCAGCTCGCCAAGGCGTTGCTTGAGGTGCCAGGCCACCAGCATGCCGGGCAGTTCGTCGGCGTGCAGCGAAGCCTGGATGTAGACCTTGCCGGCGCGCGCGGGCCGAAGTGAAAGCTGTGGATCTGGCGTGAAATCCCCGGCACCGGGGCCAGGATGTCGTGGGTCTTGTGGTGCATGAACTGTCCTAGTGAGCAGGTCCGAGGAACGCCAGCCAGCGCCGTTCGGCGAGGCGGAACAGGCCTACCAGGGCGAACGTCACGCACAGGTAGATGGCTGCAGCGGTGCCGAACGACTGAAAGGTCAGGAAGGTGGCGGAGTTGGCGTCGCGGGCAACCTTGAGGATGTCCGGCACGGTGGCAGTGAAGGCCACGGTGGTGGAATGCAGCATCAGAATCACCTCATTGCTGTAGTACGGCAGCGAGCGGCGCAGCGCGGACGGCATGATGATATAAGCATAAAGTTTCCACCCGCGCAGGCCGTAGGCCTTGGCCGCCTCCACTTCACCGTGGTGCATGCTGCGGATCGCCCCGGCGAAGATCTCGGTGGTGTAGGCGCAGGTGTTGAGCGCAAAGGCCAGAATGGTGCAGTTCATCGCATCGCGAAAAAAGCTGTCGAGCAGTGGCTGGCCGCGCACCATTTCCAGGCTGTAGATGCCGGTGTAGCAGATCAGCAGCTGGATGTAGAGTGGGGTGCCGCGAAACAGGTAGGTGTAGAACTGCACCGGCCAGCGTACCCAGAAACGCCGCGATACCCGCGCGATCGACAGCGGGATCGACACCACGAAGCCGATCAGCAGCGAGGCGCTGAGCAGCCACATCGTCATGGCCAGCCCGGTGATGTGGGTGCCGTCGGTGTAAAGGAACGCGCGCCAGTATTCCTGCAGCAGTTCGATCATCGCAGTGCCTCCCGGGTGCCGACGTTGTAGCGCCGTTCCAGCCAGCGCAGGGCCACGTTCGAGGCGCTGGTGATCAGCAGGTAGATAAAGGCAGCCACCACCAGAAAGTAGAACAGCTGGTAGGTGCTCTTGCCGGCATCCTGAGCGGCCTTGACCAGGTCGGCCAGGCCGATGATCGACACCAGTGCGGTGGCCTTGAGCATCACCATCCAGTTGTTGCCGATACCGGGCAGGGCAAAGCGCATCATCTGCGGGAAGACCACGAAGCGAAATCGCTGGAACCGTTTGAGACCATACGCTTTGGCGGCCTCGACCTGGCCGCGTGGCACGGCCAGGATCGCCCCGCGAAAGGTCTCGGTGAAGTAGGCGCCGTAGATGAAGCCCAGCGTAATGACCCCGGCGGCGAACGGGTTGATCTCGATGTACTCCCACTCCATCGCGTCGGTCAGGGTGGTGAGCCAGGTTTGCAGGCTATAGAAGATCAGCAGCATCAGCACCAGGTCGGGGACGCCGCGGATCAGCGTGGTATAGAGCTGTGCCGGCAAGCGCAGCAGGCGCACCGAGGACAGCTTGGCGCTGGCACCCAGCAAGCCCAGGCCGACGCTGACCAGCAGTGACATGATGGACAGTTGCACGGTCATCCAGGTGCCTTGCAGCAACAGAGGGCCGAAGCCCCTCAGGCTGAAGGCCGAGAGGCCGAGGTACTGCAGTAGGTCGTCGAACATGGAGCGAACCTGTGCGCAGGATATGAAATCGCGCCGCGTTCTTCGCTGGCAAGCCAGC
>NZ_JAAHBU010000157.1 GCF_010671725.1 Pseudomonas brassicae
AGCAGGTTGGTCTGCTCGGACACCGAGCGGATCACTTCGAGTACCTTGCCGATGTCACGAATCTGCCCCGCCAACTGCTGCAGCCGCTCACCGCTGACTTCGACTTCGCGGGCCATGGCCTGGGTGCCGTCGATGTTGTCGTTGACCTGGCGGCGGCTTTGCTCGGCCAGTTCGTTGGAGGCACTGGCCGCCTGCGAGGTCGACACGGCATTGCGCGCCACTTCTTCCACGGCCGTGGTCATCTCGGTGACGGCCGTAGCGGCCTGCTCCAGCTCCTGGTCCTGCTGGCGCAGGCTCTGGGTACTCTGTTCGGTGACACTGTCGAGTGCCTGGGCCGCATTGGCCAGTTGGCTTGCACAGGCGGTGATCTGCCCGAGGGTGTCACGCTGGCTATGCTGCATGCGCTGCAGTTCGGCAAACAGCTGACCGATCTCGTTGCTGCTGCGCACCGTCACCGGCACGCTCAGGTCACCGGCGGCGATGCGCCGAAAGTGCGCGCCGGCCTCCTGCAGCGGGCGTAGCACACGGGCGGCAATAAAGCCCCAGCACAGTGCCGCCAGCAACACGGTTACCAACCCCAGCGCCACGCTGAGCCACTGCGCCGCGCCCAGGCGCTGGTCGGACGCGCTCATGATCTGTTGGCTGCGCGCGGTCAGTGCCGCCACCAGTTGCTGGCGCAGCGCCTGCAGCTTGCCCATGGCAGTGCCTGCGGCCACGTTGACGGTGAAGTAGTCGTCCAGCGAGCGTGCCAGGGTCGCTGCGCGCTGCCCGGCAACGGCCTTGGCGTAGCTGTCGAAGGTGCTTTGCAGGTCGTCGGCCAGGGCTTTCTGTGCGGGGTCCTGGGTGTTGGCGACGAACTCGGCGACCAGCGTGTGGCTGTTGCCGATCAGTGTTTCGGAAAGCGCCAGGCGCGCCTTGGCGCTGTCGAGGTGGCCGCCTTGCTGCTCGATGAAACCCGATGACACGTTGGCGCTGGCGCGGATCGCCATCAGCAGGGCGTTGTTGAGCCGGTCTGACTGGTGCGCGGTCTGGTCCAGCTCGCGGATCTGCTGGTCACTGCCCACGGCTGCGCGCCAGGCACTCAGGGTCGAGAAGAGCAGGGTGAGGCTGAACAGCAGCAACACCCAGAACATACCAGTGCGAATTTTCAGGTCGGCGAACATGCAGACAGTACTCCCGGGCAGCAAAGGACGATCCCACGCTGGGGTGGGTAGCCTGCTATCGGAGTGAGCGCGGGGCGACTTGAGGGGCAAACGCCGGTTGTGTTCGATTACCGAACGGGGTTTGCGTGGGACGCGGCAGACCTGCTACTTCACTCACCCGCACAGGCTTGTCGATACGCCCCCGGCGTCACCCCGTACGCCTGCTTGAACTGCCGGTTGAAATGGCTCTGGTCCGAATACCCCAGCGCAAACGCCACGTTGAACGGCAGGCAGTCGCCTTTGAGCAACGCGCGTGCACGGCTCAGGCGTCGCTGCTTGAGCCAGGCATGCGGGGGCAGGCCGGTGGCATGCCGAAACACCCGGGCAAAATGGAACGGCGACAAGCCCACTGCCGTCGCCAGCTCTTCCAGCGACGGCGGGTATGCCAGGCGGCTGTCCATCAGTTCCTTGGCACGGGTCACCGCGCCTGGCTCCAGCCCCGGTGCGCGCGCCTCGCGGCCACCGGCATGCCGTTGCACCAGCAGCAACACCGCCTCGCGCCACGCGGTCTGCTGCTCCAGCGCACTGGCGCCGTGTTCGGCTAAACAGTGCAGCCCGCTGAATGCCCGCGCCAGTTGCGGGTCGTGCAGCACACTGGCGCGAAACAGCGGCAGCCCGTTGCGCTTGAGCTCCAGCTCGTCCAGCACGCCGGTGATACGTGCCTGCTCGGGGTAGTAGCCGCGGTAGCGCCAGCCCTGTTCATGCGCCTTGGCACCGGTGTGCAACTCGTCCGGGTTGATCAGTACCATGCTGCCCACCGGCGCCAGGTGCTCGTTGCCGCGGTGCCAGAAGCGTTGGGCCCCGGACTCGATGATGGTGATCACATAGCCTTCGTGCACATGCGGGGCAAAACGCTGCTGCACGTAGCGTGCATGCAGCAGTTCGATATCGCCCAGCGCCGGTGCCTGCCACAGGCGTGTCTGTTCCTGGGGAGGGCTTTTCATGGCGCGCCGTTGAGCCACCAGCGCAGCGCGAAGAAGAACGCCATGCTGGCCAGCATGCTCAGCAGCACGCTGCGGGTCCACAGCACCAGCACGATCGCCACCAGCGAGCCGAGCAGGTACGGGTTGCTCGGGTTCAGGTCGAGCTGGTGCCCGGGCAGGAACACGATCGGCCCGCAGATTGCGGTGAGCATGCCGGGTACGGCAAACCCGAGGAACTGCCGCGCGTTGGAGCTCAGACGCAACGGCAGGCGCGGTTCCAGGAAGGCATAGCGGTTGAGAAACACCAGCACGCCCATGCCGACAATCAACAGCAAGATCATGCGCGCGCTCCGCTGAATTTCTGGCACACGAAGCCTGCCGCCATGCCCAGCAGGCCGGCCAGCACCAGCGCGGTTTCCCACTGCCAGAAGCTGAACAGCACCGAGCTGAACAGCGACACGGCCACGCACATCACCGTGGGCAGGTTGCGTACCAGCGGTGCGATCAGCGCGACAAAGGTGGCGACGATGGAGAAGTCCAGGCCCAGCTGGTCCAGGTGCGGGATGTTGCGCCCCAGCACGATGCCGGCCAGGGTGAACAGGTTCCAGGCAATGTAGAAGGTCAGGCCCACGCCCAGGGCATACCAGCGATTGAACTGCTGGCGGTCGTACTGGCTGGTCAGGGCGAAGAACTCATCGGTGAGCAGAAACCCCAGGCCCAGGCGCCAGCGCAATGGCAATTCGCTGATCACCGGGCGCATCGACAGCCCGTACAGCAGGTGCTGGGAGGTCAGCAGCAAGGTGGTGAGCAGGATCGAGAACAGGTTGGCGCCACCCTTGAGCATGCCGATCGCGACCAGTTGCGCGGCGCCGGCAAACACGATGGCCGACAAGCCCTGGCCTTCCAGCGCGGTGAGGTTGGCTTCGATGGCCATGGAGCCGGCCAGCAGGCCCCACGGCGCGACGGCCAGCGACAGCGGCAGGATGGCAATGGCGCCCTGGGTAAAGGCGGCGCGGGCAAGGGCAGGACTGGACATGAACGACACACGCTTGGAAACGGAGCCACAGCATGCCAGAGCCGTCAGCGCTTGCCTTGTACGATCTTGCTGTGGCCGGCCAAATCAGCGCTGGCTGGTCAGGCGTCGCTGCGCGGGCAGGCAGCCGTTGATCTCGACCGCCTTCTGGTAATAGGCCTGGTCGTGGCTTGGGTCGAGCGTGCCGAGCAGGCGGTACACCTCGGCCTGAAAATCGCGTTGGCGCCCCCACTGCATGTTCAGCCCCTGCGGCCGTTGACGGATGCACTCCAGGCGCACGGCCGGCTGCGGGTAGTAGGCGGCATACAGGGTGGTCATCAGCGGTACGCGCTCCATGCCCTGGCGATAGGCACTGCTGTTGCCAAACGCCGTGCACCACGGCGTGATACCCAGCGCCGCCGGGGCAAAGCCCTGGGCAATGCTGGCTTCAAGCAACGGGCAGGCGGCTGCGGCGATGTCTTTTTGCGGCAGGTAGGTGATGTAGAACAGCGCCAGGCGGTATTGCGCCACCGGGTGGTCGAGTTCGGCCGCCTTGCGCAGCAGTGCCACCGCAGGCTCCAGGGTGCGCCCCAGGGCTTCGACCTCGACGATCAGGGCCTGGTCGCCCGGGTCGGGGGCCAGCGGCAAGGCCTGGCTTTGTGCATCGGCGCGCTCCAGAAACGGCAGCGCCTGGCGGTACAGCAGGTCGGCATGCGGGTCGATGCGCACGTCGTCGGCCAGGGCCAGCAGCGGAAGCAGGCAGAACAGGCTGAGCAAGCGGTGGTCAGGAAGCACGTTCATGATCCATACGGGTAAAAAGTTCGGCGCTGTTCATGGTGGCAGTCGGGCGATCCATCGGCGTTGTGGGCTCCTGGGACGGCATTCTAGCGGTTGGTGGCAGTTGGGCAAACAACCGTTGCTCCATTAAAGTCGATGAACACCCGCAGCTTGGGTGACAGCTGCCGCCCCGAGGGCCATAGCAGGTACAGGCAGCCGCCGTGGTCGAGGTGATCGTCGAGCACCGTCACCAGCTCGCCCCGGGCCAGTTGCTGGCTGATGGTGAAGTCGGGCAGGCAGGCGATGCCGTGGCCGCGGATGGCAAAGCAGATGCGGGTTTCCAGGTGGTTGCACACCATCGATACCGGGATCTCGTAGTCCGCAGCCCCTTCGGCGCGCCGCAACGGCCAGCGTTGCAGCTTGCCGGTGCTGAGGAAGCGGTAGTGCAGGCCATTGTGGCCGGCCAGGTCGCGGGGGTGGTGCGGGGTACCGTGGCGTTCGAAAGAGGCCGGCACGCAGCACCACGTCGTAGCCTTCGCCGACGATGCGATCGCTGAAGTCCAGGTCCAGCTCCACCTGCGGGTACAGCCCGATGAAATCGCTGAGCAGCGGCACGATCATGCTGCTGACCTGCGGCAGGCTCACGCGTAGCTTGCCGCGCGGCACCTGGCTGGGTGATCTGCTGGGCTGGCGCAGCACCTACATCGTGCCGTTCCTGTTGTCGGCGGGGGTGGCCGGCAGCACGGGGCAGGTGCTGCTGTTGTTCGGTTGCGCGGCGCTGGGCGGCATCGCCGTGGTGGGGGCGCTGATCGATTGGCACCTGCGCCGGCTGGTGCTGGGCAGCCAGGTCGGCGTGACGCGCTTTCCGTGGGTGCTGCTGGCGCTGGTGGGCCTGGTACTGGTGCTGACGTGGCAGGCGCGCGGGCATGGCTTCCCGGCCGGCAAGCGCAATCACGCCTGAGCCCGCCGGGTCAGGTAGAATCGGCCCATTCAGACGGGTTCGAGGTTGCAGCGGTGGAGGTTCAACAGGGCTTTGTCCTGACCCGGCACTGGCGGGATACGCCAGACGGTACGTGCGTGGAGTTCTGGCTGGCGACCGACCAGGGCCCGCGCCAGTTGCGCCTGCCGCCGCAGACCTCGGTGGCGTTCGTGGCTGCCACGCAGCGCGCCCAGGTCGAAGCGCTGATGCGCACCGAGCGCGGCATCGAACTGCGCGAGCTGGCGCTGTGCGATTTTCAGCAGCGCCCGGTGCTGGGCGTGTATTGCCACCAGCACCGCCAACTGATGCAACTGGACAAGCGCCTGCGGGCCGCCGGTGTCGAGTTGCTGGAGGCTGATATCCGCCCGCCGGAGCGCTACCTCATGGAGCGCTTCATCACCGCACCGGTGAGTTTCAGTGGCGCCGCGGATGCCAGCGGGCTGCTGCTCGACGCCCAGCTCAAGCCCGCCCCGGACTACCGGCCAAGCCTGCGCCTGGTGTCGCTGGACATCGAGACCACCGAGCGCGGCGAGTTGTATTCCATCGCCCTGGAGGGCTGTGGCCAGCGCCAGGTGTACATGCTCGGCCCGGCCAATGGTGACGCCAGCACGGTCGATTTCGACTTGCACTACTGCGACAGCCGTGCGCAGTTGCTGGAGCGCCTCAATGAGTGGCTGGCGCGTCACGACCCCGACGCCATCATCGGCTGGAACCTGGTGCAGTTCGACTTGCGGGTATTGCACGCGCACGCGCAGCAGTTGCAGGTGCCGCTGCGCCTGGGGCGCGGTGGCGAGGTGATGGAGTGGCGCGAGCACGGCAGCCGCGCGCACTTTTTTGCGGCAGCGGCGGGGCGCCTGATCATCGACGGTATCGAGGCCTTGCGCTCGGCCACCTGGAGCTTCCCGTCGTTCAGCCTGGAAAACGTCGCGCAGACCTTGCTCGGCGAGGGCAAGGCAATCGACACCCCGTACCAGCGCATGGACGAAATCAACCGCATGTTCGCCGAGGACAAGCCGGCCCTGGCCCGCTACAACCTCAAGGACTGCGAGCTGGTCACGCGCATCTTCGCCAAGACCGAGCTGCTGACCTTCCTGCTCGAACGGGCCACGGTCACCGGCTTGCCGGCCGACCGCAGCGGTGGCTCGGTGGCGGCGTTCTGTCACCTGTACATTCCGCTGATGCACCGCCAGGGCTTTGTCGCGCCCAGTCTCGGCGGGCGCCCGGACGAAGCCAGCCCGGGCGGCTTTGTGATGGACTCGCGGCCCGGCCTGTACGAGTCGGTGCTGGTGCTGGACTACAAGAGCCTGTACCCCTCGATCATCCGCACGTTTCTCATCGACCCGATCGGCCTGGTCGAAGGCTTGCGCCAGCCCGATGACCAGCACTCGGTGCCGGGCTTTCGCGGGGCGCGCTTCTCGCGTACGCGCCATTGCCTGCCGGCCATCGTCGAGCGTGTGTGGCAGGGCCGCGAGCAGGCCAAGCGCGAGCACAACGCGCCTTTGTCGCAAGCGCTGAAGATCATCATGAACGCGTTCTACGGGGTGCTGGGCTCCAACGGCTGCCGCTTCTTCGACCCACGCCTGGCCTCGTCGATCACGATGCGCGGGCACGAGATCATGCGCCGTACCCGCGAGCTGATCGAGGCCCAGGGCTATGCGGTGATCTATGGCGACACCGACTCTACCTTCGTGTGGCTCAAGGGCCCGCATGACGAGGCGCAGGCCGGCGCCATCGGGCGCGCGCTGGTGCAGCAGGTCAACCAGTGGTGGCGCGAGCACCTGCGTGACGCGTACGGCCTGGACAGCGCGCTGGAGCTGCAGTACGAGACCCATTACAAACGCTTCCTGATGCCGACCATTCGTGGTGCGCAGGAGGGCAGCAAGAAACGCTATGCCGGGCTGGTGCAGCGCGCCGATGGCCAGCACGAGATGGTCTACAAGGGGCTGGAGACGGTGCGTACCGACTGGTCGCCACTGGCGCAGCAGTTTCAGCAGGCGTTGTATCGGCGCATCTTCGAGCGCCAGCCGTATCAGGCGTACATCAAGGCGTATGTGCGTCAGATGCTGGCGGGGGAACTGAACGAATTGCTGGTGTACCGCAAGCGCCTGCGCCGGCCGCTGAGCGACTATCAGCGCAACGTACCGCCGCATGTGCGGGCGGCGCGCCTGGCCGACGCCTACAACGACAGCCAGGGGCGGCCACGGCAGTACCAGAACGGCGGCTGGATCAGCTACCTGATCACCCTGGGCGGGCCGGAACCGCTGGAAGACCTGCGCAACGGCATTGACTACGACCACTACCTGACGCGCCAACTGCAGCCGGTGGCCGACGCGATCCTGCCGTTCGTGGGGGATGATTTCAGTGCGCTGATCGATCGGCAGATGGGGTTGTTCTAGCCCGTGCCGGCCCCGTCGCCGGCACGGCCGGCTCCTATAGGCACGGCGCGCCACCTGCTGCCTCCACACCTGAACACTTCAGCTATTCTCACCCCATGTGCAGCTGTCGCTGAAACCGGAAGTTACTTTTGTAGCCGCCCCTCAGCGCCAGCAGTCGTTTAGGCTCCGTAGGATCTTTTACTTCGATCTGTAGTCTTTGGTGCATGGAAACAAGAAGGAGATGCACATGCATGTTCGGTCACTGACCCTCGCCACCTTGCTGGTTGTTGCCAGCCCTCTGTTCGCTGCCGACAGCGATGCGCCCCTGGCCCAGGACCTGGCAAGGCCCGGCCTTTGATCGTGATAGCGCCGAGTACGGCCGACCCTACCTTGCGCACGTTGAACAAGGCGCTGGAAGACCCGGCCACCAAGTCCAAGTTCCAGGAGCGCAACCTGGTGCTGTACAGCGTGGCGAACATGGTGGGTAAGCGCGAGGACAAGTTCCTTGAGCAGCAGACCACCATGGCGTTGATTCGCGAACTCAACCTGGGGGCGCGCAAGGGTACGCAGGTAGTGCTGGTGGGCAAGGATGGCGAGAAGCATGTGATCGAACATGACGGCACGGTGGAGCCGGATCAGATTTTTGCGGCGTCGACCAGTTGCCGGCGGCTGAAAAGGCCATTGTGGCGCGGCGCCGGCGGCTGCAGTGAGCGAGCCTGCGGCCGATGGCAAGGCGGCCAAAGCTGGCAAGCCGGCAAAACCGGTCAAGCCTGCCAAACCGGCGGCGCCGCCCAAGCCGCTGGAGGATTGAGGTACATCGGTCGCGCAAGAGGCTGCAGGCCAGCCTGAACGGGCAGAACCTGTTCGACCGGGACTATGTGTAGACAGAGGTTGGCCCCTTCGCTGGCAAGCCAGCTCCCACACGGATCAGCGTTGTCCTTGTGGGCGCTGGCTTGCCAGCGAAGAGGCGCTGATGCCCAGCACACAATGGCTGCTGCAACACTGTTGCCTGGCCAGCAATCGCTGCTCGAACAATTCATAAAACGCTTCAAATTCAGTCACATGGCTCATTGGCACGCTGCTTGCGATAGTCCGTTCACCCTGACTCATCGGAACCTGCGCCATGTCTGCCCCTACTGCTCATCTGCCCACCGTCACTGTGACCGCACAAAAGCGCGAAGAATCGGTACAGGACGTACCCCCGGCCATCTCGGTGGTCAGCGACCGCCAGCTCGATCGTAGCGGTGGCGGCTTCAGTGCCGGCAAGGCGCTGCAGAACGTGCCCAACGCCATCGCCCCCGAGTTTGCCGGGCACAGCGGCCGCGCTGGTACATCCGTGGCATGGGCTCGGGCGACATGGCCTCGACCACCGTCTACCCGGTGGGTATCTACACCGACGATGTGTACATCGACCCGCACGTGGCCACCGGCTTCCCGCTCTACGACATGGAGCGCGTCGAGGTGCTGCGCGGCCCGCAAGGCACCCTGTGGGGCAAGAACACCACCGGCGGCGCGATCAATTTCGTGTCGCGCAAGCCCGATCTGGCCGATGGCGCCAACGGCTACTTCAAGCTCGACCTGGGCAACTACAACTCGCAGCTGTACGAAGGCGCCTATGGCGACACGCTGGTCAAGGACCGCCTGGCCGCGCGGGTGGCGTTTATCGACCAGCGCCGCGATGGCCAGCTCGAAAACGAAGTCGATGGCCACACCGTCGGCGATATCCACGACCCGCGCCTGGGGCGCCGGGCCGGGCGGCAGTACCTTGTTCGGCCCGCGCCCAAGCCTGCCACCGACAAGGCCGCGTTCACCGGCAAGGCCGACGATCGCATCGAGCACAACGGCCTGCAACTGGCTCTCAAGTGGGACCTGGACGCGCTGCAACTGGACTCGATCACCGCGTTCGACACGATCCACGAGAAGGCCGAAAGCCCGAACATGAGCATTTACGAGTTCGGCCGTGGCTACAACGATGACCGCTGGAAGCAGGTGTCGCAGGAGCTGCGCCTGTCGTCGGCGAAAAACCAGGCAGTGAGCTGGATCGTCGGCACCCACCTGTTCCATGAGCAGCTCGACAGCCACAACAGCAACGCGCTGTTCCCAGAGGCGTACAACCAGGCCTTTGGCGTGGCGGACTTCGGGCGTACCGATATCGACCAGAAGACCGATAGCTTCGCGCTCTTCGCCAGCAGCACCTGGCCGGCCAGCGACGCCCTGAGCCTGACCGCCGGCCTGCGCTGGACCCGTGAAACCAAGGACATCGACCTGCGCCGTGTGGCGCCGCCGGATGCTGGCAGCGTCGACTTCAGTAACCGCAGCGACTGGTGGAAGCACTACAGCGGGCCGCTGGTGACCCGTGTCGAGCAGGACGAGCAACGCACCTGGAACAAGCTGACCTACGACTTCACCCCCGAGTACCAGCTCAACGATAACGCGCGGGTGTATTTCCGTTATGCCAAAGGCTTCCGTTCGGGCGGTTTCAGCGGTGGGGCGCAGGTACAGGCCGAGGCCTCGGTGGTGGCGCCGGAGAACGTCGATGCGTACGAACTGGGGGTCAAGAGCGAGTGGTTAGACGAACGCCTGATCGCCAACGCCAACGTGTTCTATTACGACTATTCGGATATTCAGGTGAACGCCGTGTCGGTGCGCGACGGGCAGGTGGTGTCGCTGCTGACCAACAGTGGCCAGGGCGTGATCCGCGGCGCGAGTTCGAGTTGCAGGCGCTGCCGCTGGCCAACCTTGAGCTGCATGGCTCGCTGGGGTTGCTGCATACCGAGCTGCAGGACTTCGAATCGGGTGGCGTGGATTACTCGGGCAATCGCATTGCGCGCTCGCCGTCGCGAACCTTGGCGGTGGGCGGCAGCTACCGCATCGCGTTGGAGAATGGCGACGACATCACGCTGGGCACCGACTGGCGCTACCAGAGCCGGATCTTCTTCCTGCCGACTGCGCAGGCCGACCACAGCGTGTCGCAGGATGGGTACACGCTGGGTAACGCCAGTGCCACCTACCATGTGGGTGGGCAGTACGACCTGGACTTCACCGCGTACGTGAACAACCTGACCGACAAGCAGTACAAGACCGACAGCGTACCGCTGCCGTTCGATATCGCGTGGGATGCGCGGGGCGATCGGCGCACGTTCGGCGTGAGCGCCACGACGCGCTTCTGAGGCGCGCTTTCGGGCCTCTTCGCTGGCAAGCCAGTTCCCCCCAGATAGCCCCCTGGCCACACGATCAGTGCTGACCCTTTGGGAGCTGGCAAGCCAGTTCCCCCCAGATAGCTCACTGGCCGCACGATCAGTGCTGACCCTGTGGGAACTGGCAAGCCAGTTCCCCCAGGTAGCTCACAGGTCGCAAGATCAGTGCGAACCCTGTGGGAGCTGGCTTGCCAGCGAAGCTGTTCAGGCCGGCAACTGTTCCAACAGGTACAACCGTAAACGCTCGATGCTTTCGCGCCATGCGCTGCCCACCGGCCACACCAGGTAATAACCATCCCCGGTGGCCACGGCCTGCTCGAACGGCAACGCCAACCGCCCGGCGCGCACATCCTCGATCACCAGCGCCAGGTCACCGATCGACACGCCATGCCCGGCCATCGCCGCCGCGATGCCGTGCTCCAGGGTGTCGAACAACGTGCCGCGGCCTAGCTCGACCTGGCCCTGCAGCCCGGCACCGCGCAACCAGCGCTGCCAGTCACGCCGGTCGGTCGAGGGGTGCAGCAACGGCGCGGCCGCCAGGCGCTCGGCATCCCAGTCGCCCTTACCGCGCACCCCCGGCGCGCAGATCGGGATCAATTGTTCGTCGAACAGCTTGCACGCCTCGACCTGCTTGCCGAACTGCCCATTGCCCAGCAACACCGCGCAGTCGTAGGGCTCGCTGGCGAAATCCACGCGGTCGACGTCCATCCATACACTGGCCAACTGCACCGAGGCGCCGTGCGCATAACGCTGGATGCAGCCCAGCAGCCAGCGCATGGTGAGGGTCGACGGGGCCTTGAGGCGCAGGTGGCGCGAGGCATTGCGAAACGGCTGGCAGGCCTGCTCGATCAGCGCGAATCCCGCGCCCAGCTGTTCGGCCAGGCGCTGGCCGGCGTCGGTCAGGCGCAGGCGCGGGCCGTGGCGCTCGAACAGGCGGCAACCAAATTGCGCCTCCAATGTGCGGATATGCCGGCTGATCGCGCTCTGGGTCAGCGCCAGTTCCGCGCCGGCACGGGTGAAGGAGCAGGTCCTGGCCGCCACTTCGAACGCGCGCAGGGCATACAGCGGGGGCAGGCGATCGACCATCAGGCAGTTTCCATCATGAGTATTTGTCGTAGTAGGTCAGAGCATTTTGCGTTTTTCAAGTGCCCTGTACCTGCGCAGAATCCACAGCCTACCGCAACTACTCTCCAAGGAGACCGTCTTGAACACCACGCTGCTGTTTACCTACCTGGGCACCTTACTCATACTGATCGCCACACCGGGGCCGGTGGTGGCCCTGGTGGTGGGCACCAGCGGGGCGCGCGGGCACCTCGGCGGCGGTGCGCACCGCGTTGGG
>NZ_JAAHBU010000158.1 GCF_010671725.1 Pseudomonas brassicae
CGAGTATGGGCACTGGCGGCCAGGCTGCGCAGCAGTGGCTGGAAGAACTCGCGCAGTTGCTTGAGTTGGTCGCTGTCGGCCAGGTGGCTGGCATCGAACACCACCGCCTTGAGCCTGGGCCCCAGCCCCGCGACCCAGGCCGGCAGTGCCAGGCGCTCGTCGGCGTAGCTGTAGACTTCATCGGTCAGACGTTTGGCAAAACCGGCCACCTCTGCCACCAATGGCCCGCCACCGAGCAGCAGTGCGCCCTCGACCGGCCGCAGGCGCCCGGCTTCCCAGCGCTCCAGGCGGGCCGGGGTAGGCAGGCCGACAGCAGCGGCCACGCGGCGACCGAATGCAGAGTTGGCGAAGTCGATATAGCGGTCACTCATGTGAACGTCTCCCTTGAATAAGCACCAAAGTGTGGACCATGTTTCGCCTGCGGTCGTTCGACTGGCGAAAAAACACCTACGCTATAGCGGGTCATCCCGTTTCGGAATAAGGAAGTCGTGCATGCGTGCTTTACGTCGGGTAGCGATCATTGGTGGCAATCGAATTCCTTTCGCCCGCTCCAACGGACCTTACGCCAGTGCCAGCAACCAGGCCATGCTCACGGCCGCGCTCGAGGGGCTGGTGGAACGCTTCGGCCTGCACGGCCTGCAACTGGGCGAGGTGGCGGCGGGCGCGGTGCTCAAGCACTCGCGCGACATGAACCTGACCCGCGAGTGCGTGCTGGGCTCGCGGCTGGCGCCGCAAACCCCGGCCTACGACCTGCAGCAGGCCTGCGCCACGGGGCTGGAAACGGCCCTGATGGTGGCCAACAAGATCGCCCTGGGGCAGATCGACAGCGGCATCGCCGGCGGCGTGGACACCACGTCGGACGCGCCGATCGCGGTCAGCGAAGGCCTGCGCAAGCTGCTGTTGCAGGCCAATCGCGCAAAAACCACCGCCGACAAGCTCAAGGTGTTCCTGCAACTGCGCCCCTGGCACCTGAAACCGGAGCTGCCGCGCAACGGCGAACCGCGTACCGGCCTGTCGATGGGCGAGCATTGCGAACTGATGGCGCAGACCTGGCAGATCGGCCGTGCCGAACAGGACGAACTGGCGCTGCGCAGCCATCAGCACCTGGCAGCGGCGTTTGCCGAGGGCTGGCACGATGACCTGCTTACGCCGTACCTGGGCCTGACCCGTGACCACAACCTGCGCCCGGACCTGACCCTGGAAAAACTCGCGGCCCTCAAGCCGGTGTTCGAGCGCAGTGCCAAGGGCAGCTTGACCGCAGGCAACGCCACGCCGTTGACCGACGGCGCCTCGGTGGTGCTGCTGGCCAGCGAGGCGTGGGCGCGCGAGCGCGGCTTGCCGATCAAGGCGTATTTTGTCGATGGGCAGAATGCGGCGGTGGATTTCGTCAAAGGCCAGGAAGGGCTGCTGATGGCGCCGGCCTACGCGGTGCCGCGCCTGCTGCAACGCAACGGCCTGAGCCTGCAGGCGTTCGACTACTACGAGATCCATGAAGCCTTTGCCGCCCAGGTGCTGTGCACGCTCAAGGCCTGGGAAGACGCCGACTACTGCCAGCGCCGCCTGGGCTTGGACGCACCGCTGGGGGCGATCGAGCGCAGCAGGCTCAACGTCAAGGGCAGTTCGCTGGCGGCCGGGCACCCGTTCGCCGCCACGGGCGGGCGCATCCTGGCCAACCTGGCCAAGCTGCTCGACGCGGCCGGCCAGGGCCGTGGCCTGATCTCCATCTGCGCCGCCGGCGGCCAGGGCGTGGCGGCGATCATCGAACGTTGAGCAGCGCGGCGTCCTTGGCGGGGCTGAGTGGACGGTTGGCATAGTGCTCGGCCATGATCGAACACACGATCAACTGCAGCGGGTGATAGATCATGATCGGCAGCAGGATCAGCCCCAGCCCCGGGTGGGCGCCGAAAATCAGCGCAGCCATCGGTGCACCGGCGGCCAGCGACTTCTTGCTGGCGCAGAACACCGCGGCGATCTCGTCGGCCGGGGCGAACTTCATCAAGCGTGCGCTGCGTGTGGTCAGCCACAGGATCAGCGCCAGCAGCACGGCGCTGCCGAGCAGGGCGGTGAGCAGTACCGAGCTGCCTTGCTGCTGCCACAGGCCCGAGATCATCGAATTGCAGAACGCGGCGTATACCAGCAGCAGGATCACCAGCTTGTCCATCACGTTGGTGTAGCGCTTGTGACGGGCGAAGAAGCGCCCGAGCCAGGGCCGCAGCAGTTGGCCCAGCAGCAAGGGCAACAGCAACAGTGCGCACAGGTCGAGCAGGGTAGCGCCCAGGTCGATGCCCTCGCTGCCGCTGCCCACCACCAGGCTCACCAGCCACGGCGTGAGGAAGATCCCCAGCACGCTGGACAGGCTGGCATTGAGGATCGCCGCTGGCACATTGCCCCCGGCGCTGCCGGTCAGCGCCACCGACGACGAGATGGTCGACGGCAGCGCGCACAGGTACAGGAACCCGAGCATCAGCAGGGCCGGCACGTGGCTGCCGAGCACACGGTTACCCAGCCACCACAGCAACGGGAACACCACGAAGGTGAAGCCTTGCACCATCAGGTGCAGGCGCCAGTTCTTCAGGCCGTGACGAATCTGTTCACTGGACAGGTTGATGCCGTGCAGGAAGAACACGACGAATACGCCGATGTTGATCACGTATTCGGCGTGCATCGCACCGCCGCTGGCACCGACGTGCGGGAACAGCCACGCAAGAAAGGTGGCGAGGAGCATGCCGCAGAGGAACCAGTCGGTTACCACGCGCTTGAGGTGTGCTTGCATAGGCGGGCCTGCGAATCATTTTGTAATAATGAGTCCAGAGGCTACCCTGTGGCCTCACTTCCGTCTCGCGACACAAGGCCAAGCGATGCCGAGTAACGGACAAAACCTGCTGCCACGTCCCATTCCGTTGCTGGAGGCGCTGCCGCGGCCGCTGTATGCGCGTGCCGAAAGCCTGGGGGCGGGTTCGTGGACGCCGCGCCATCGGCATGACTGGGTGCAGTTTTCGTATGCCATCAGCGGTGTGCTCGGGGTGTATACCGCCGAAGGCAGCTTCTTTGCGCCGCCGCAGTGGGGCGTCTGGGTGCGGCCGGGGTGGAGCATGAGGTGATCACCTCCATGCGTGCGGAAATGCGCAGCCTGTATGTGCGCCGCCAGGAGGCGGCGTGGGCCGAACCGCGCTGCCGGGTGCTTGAAGTCACGCCGCTGGCGCGCGAGCTGATCAAGCAGTTCTGCCTGTTCCCGGTTGAGTATGCCGAGGGTGAGAGCCCCGAGGCGCACCTGGTGCAGGTGTTGCTCGAGCAGTTGCAGGGCTTGCCGGAGGTGGGCTTCTCGCTGCCGCTGCCGCAGCACCCGCGTTTGCGCGAGGTGTGCAACGCGTTGCTCGAACAGCCCGAGCAGGACCACGGCCTGGGCTACTGGGCCGAGCGCCTGGGGCGGTCGCAAAAGACCCTGATGCGCCTGTTCCAGCGCGAGACGGGGTTGAGCTTCAGGGGGTGGCGCCAACGCATGCGGCTGTTGTCGTCGCTGGAGGCACTGGAGCAGGGGCAGAGTGTGACCCAGGCGGCGCTGGGGTGCGGGTATGAATCGACCTCGGCGTACATCGTGGCCTTCAAGGGCTTGTTCGGCGCCACGCCCGGGGAGTTGTTCAAGCGCTGAGCGTTGGCACAGGCCAGGGCTGCACACCGCGATTAAATTATTTGCACATGATCCGGTCACATTGTTTGTGAGGGGGCTTGTTGTATCGTGAGCGCGCATCTGGCTCGCGGCTGTGAGAGGATGGCCGGCAACCCGTGATACCCGTGTGTTTGGCAAAACAGGACCCAGAACAAAAGCCGATGAAGACTCCAAAACGCATAGAACCGCTGATAGAAGACGGGCTGGTCGATGAAGTCATCCGACCCCTGATGAGTGGCAAGGAAGCTGCGGTGTACGTGGTGCGCTGTGGTAACGAGCTGCGGTGCGCCAAGGTCTACAAAGAGGCCAACAAGCGCAGCTTCCGTCAGGCCGCCGAATACCAGGAAGGCCGCAAGGTGCGCAACAGCCGGCAGGCCCGGGCGATGGCCAAGGGCTCCAAGTACGGGCGCAAGGAGGCCGAAGAAGCCTGGCAGAATGCCGAAGTGGCGGCCCTGTTCCGCCTGGCCAATGCCGGTGTGCGGGTGCCCAAGCCGTTCGACTTCCTCGATGGGGTGCTGTTGATGGAACTGGTGTCCGACGCCCATGGCGACGCTGCACCGCGCCTCAACGACGTGCACCTGGAGGCCGATCAGGCCCGTGAATACCACGACTTCGTGATTCGCCAGATCGTGCTGATGCTGTGTACCGGCCTGGTACACGGTGACCTCTCGGAGTTCAACGTGCTGCTTGGCCCCGAGGGCCCGGTGATCATCGACCTGCCCCAGGCGGTGGATGCGGCGGGCAACAACCACGCCTTCAGCATGCTTGAGCGCGATGTCGGCAACATGGCCGGCTACTTCGGCCAGTTTGCCCCGGAGCTCAAGGCCACCCGCTATGCCAAGGAAATGTGGGCGTTGTACGAAGCGGCGAGCTGACCCCGGAGAGCCCGCTCACCGGCCAGTTCGAGGAAGACGAGCACCACGCCGATGTGGACGGTGTGATGCGCGAGATCGAAGCCGCGCGCCTCGACGAAGCCCGTCGCCAGGCGGCCCGCGCCGACGCCGAGAACGGTCCGGCGAAGGCCGAAGAGCCTCCACCGCCGTGGTTGCAGTAACCGCTCAGTGACAGCAGCCGGCTGCCAGGTCCTTGAGGATCGGGCAGTCGGGGCGCTCGTCACCCTGGCAATGGGCGACCAGCTCGCTCAGCGTATCGCGCAGGCTCACCAGCTCGTCGATTCGCCGGTTCAGGTCGGCGATATGCTCGCTGGCCAGGGCCTTCACGTCGGCGCTGGCGCGCTGGCGGTCTTGCCACAGGGTCAGCAGCCTGGCCACCTCTTCGAGTGAAAACCCCAGGTCCCGCGAGCGCTTGATGAAGGCCAGTGCGTGCAGGTCGTCCTGCTGGTACAGGCGGTAGCCACTGTCGCTGCGCGACGCGGGCTTGAGCAGGCCGATCGACTCGTAGTAACGGATCATCTTGGCACTCAGGCCGGTGCGCTTGGCGGCTTGTCCGATGTTCATTGGGCATCGTCCTGTGGCGGCGTGTACGGTTTCCAGGTCTTGAGCAGCAGGGCGTTGCTCACCACGCTGACACTCGACAGCGCCATGGCGGCGCCGGCCAGCACTGGGTTGAGCAGGCCGAAGGCCGCCAGCGGAATACCGATCAGGTTGTAGATGAAGGCCCAGAACAGGTTCTGGCGGATTTTCGCGTAGGTCTTGCGGCTGATGTCCAGCGCCGCCGGCACCAGGCGCGGATCGCCACGCATCAGGGTGATGCCGGCCGCTTGCATGGCCACGTCGGTGCCGCCGCCCATGGCGATGCCGATGTCGGCCGCGGCCAGGGCCGGTGCATCGTTGATGCCGTCACCGACCATCGCCACCACGCCGGTTTTCTTGAGTTCGAGCACGGTAGCGGCCTTGTCGGCCGGCAGTACCTCGGCGTACACGTCGCTGATCCCCAGGGCTTGGGCGACGACCTTGGCGCTGCCGCGGTTGTCGCCGGTGAGCAGGTGGCTGCTGATGGCGTGTTCGGCCAACTGGCGCACGGCCTGCTCGGCGCCCGGCTTGAGGCTGTCGCCAAAGGCGAACAGGCCCAGCACACGCGCTTGCGCACCGCGCTCGATCAGCCATGACAGGGTGCGCCCTTCAGCTTCCCAGGCCTGCGCGTTGGCGGCCAGCGCGCCCGCTTGCAGACCGCTTTCTTCCAGCAGGCGACGGTTGCCCAGCGCCAGGTCGCGGCCCTCGAGGTGGCCGGCGATGCCGCGCCCGGTGAGCGCCTGGCTGTCGGTGATGGCCGGCACCGGCAGGTGGTTTTCTGCACAGGCATCCAGCACCGCCTTGGCCAGCGGGTGTTCGCTGCCGCGCTGCAGGGCGCCGGCCAGTTGCAGCAGCTCACTGGCATCGCAGCCCACTGCCTGGCTGTGGACGATGCGCGGGCTGCCCGAGGTGAGGGTGCCGGTCTTGTCGAACACCACGCGGTTGACCGCATGGGCTCGCTCCAGCGCCTCGGCGTCCTTGATCAGGATGCCGTGGCGCGCGGCCACGCCGGTGCGGCATGATCGCGGTCGGCGTAGCCAGGCCCAGGGCACAGGGGCAGGCGATCACGAGTACGGCCACGGCGTTGATCAGCGCGGTTTCCAGCGGTGCGCCAGCCAGCCACCAGCCCACCAGGGTGAGCAGGGCCAGCACCAGCACGGCCGGCACGAACACCTGGCTGACCCGGTCCACCAGTTTCTGGATCGGTGCCTTGGCGGCCTGGGCGTCCTCGACCAGACGGATGATGCGCGCCAGCACGGTTTCGGTGCCCAGCGCCAGCACCCGCACCAGCAGGCGCCCCTCGCCATTGATCGCGCCACCGGTCACCCGGTCGCCGGGCTGCTTGGGCACCGGCAGGCTTTCACCGCTGATCAGTGCTTCGTCGGCGTGGCTCTGGCCTTCGATGACTTCACCATCCACCGGGAAGCGCTCGCCGGGCAAGACCCGTACCAGGTCCTGCAGGCGCAGGGCGCTGATCGGTACGTCACGCTCCTGGCCGTCGACCACTTGCAGCGCGCGCTCCGGGCGCAACGCCTCCAGTGCGCGAATGGCGCTGGCGGTCTGGCGCTTGGCGCGGCTTTCGAGGTACTTGCCCAGCAGGACCAGGGCGATGACTACCGCCGAGGCTTCGAAATACAGGTGCGGCATGCTGCCGGCGCTGGCCCGTGCCCATTCGTACAGGCTCAGGCCGTAACCGGCGCTGGTGCCCAGCGCCACCAGCAGGTCCATGTTGCCGGCGCCAACGCGCAGCGCTTTCCAGGCGGCAATGTAGAAACGTGCGCCGAGGATGAACTGCACCGGCGTGGCCAGGACGAATTGCGCCCAGGCGGGGAGCATCCAGTGAATACCGAAGGGTTGCAGCAGCATCGGCAGCACCAGCGGCAGGGCCAGCAGCACCGCCAGGCCAACAGCCCAGCGCTCGCTGTGCAGGCGTCGTGCTGCATCGGCTGGGTCGGCTGCGCCCGCCTGCGGCAGGCTGGCCGAGTAACCGGCCTGGGTCACGGCCGCGATCAGCGGGGTGCTGTCGGGTTGCCCGAGCAGTTCGACGTGTGCGCGTTCGTTGGCCAGGTTGACGCTGACGCGCTGTACGCCAGGCACCTTGTTCAGCGCGCGCTCGACACGGCCGGCGCAACTGGCGCAGGTCATGCCGCCGATCTGCAGTTCGAGGGTGGTGGATGTGGGCATGGGGCTCTCCTCCTTGGACAGGCGTCAAGCTTCAACCTTGCCCCCTTGGCAAGGTCAATAGCCCAGCGCGGCCTTCTTCAGGGTCAGGCCATACTGGTCCATCACGATGCGGTACTTGTTGATCTGGCCCGCCTGTACGGTGATGGGCTTGCTGCGTTGGTTCTCGATGCCATTGTTGCAGCCGGGTGCCTGGCCTGGCAGCAGGCGCAGGCGCACATCGACCTGGCCCGGTGGCAGGTTGAACGAGGTGGACTGTTCCTGGAACAGGCGCGCGGACAGTTGATCGTTGATGTAGATGCCAATCTCGCACGAGGTGGCGACTTCGAGGCGCTCGCGGGAAATGATCAGCACGCTGTAGTCCGATGGCCCTTCGGCGCTGGCCAGGGGCGCAATGCTGCACAATCCGAGCAAACCGATAAGGCCCAATGCTGCCCTGCCCATGAATGAATCTCCTGCTGATCGATCGACAAGGGCGCAGCTTGGCCGAGCTTGGCGCGGATTTCCAGTACGGCATGCACTTGACCTTGCCCCGATGGCAAGCTTGAGACTGCGTTCAAACCCAAAGGAGGCAGTTCCCATGCAAGTATTCAGCGTTCAAGGCATGACCTGTGGCCACTGCGTGAAGGCCGTGACCCGTGCAGTCCAGAGCCAGGATGAAGGCGCGGTGGTCGAAGTGGACCTGGGCGCGAAGCAGGTGCGCGTGCAGAGTTCGCTTGAGGCGCCGCAGATTCTCGCGCTGATTCGTGACGAGGGGTATCAGGCAGAGGTCTTGGCCTGATACTGCGGTTGCCCTTTCGCTGGCAAGCCAGCTCCCACAGGGATTGCGTCGATGAAGAAATCGGTGGAGTACTTGTGGGAGCTGGCCTGTCAGCGAAAGGCCCGCAAAACCGATAAAGATTCGCGGCGGATCTCAACACAGGCGGTTAGACTAGCGCACTTGCTTAGCCTGCTATGGATTCCTGATGAACCTGCGAACCATCCTGATCCTGGGCGCCCTCAGCGCGTTCGGACCGTTGGCGATTGATTTCTACCTGCCCGGTTTCCCGGCAATGGCCCAGGCCTTTGCCACTGACGAAAAACACATTCAGACCACCCTGGCGGCCTATTTCCTCGGTTTGTCGCTGGGCCAGCTGGCCTATGGCCCGGTAGCGGACCGCTTCGGGCGACGCGTGCCGTTGCTGGTTGGGGTGACGCTGTTCACCCTGGCGTCGCTGGCCTGTGCCTTTGCGCCGAGCCTGGATGCGCTGATCGTGGCGCGCTTCGTACAGGCCCTGGGCGGTTGCGCCGGCATGGTGCTGTCGCGCGCCATTGTCAGCGACAAGTGCGATGCAGTGGCATCGGCCAAGGTGTTTTCGCAACTGATGCTGGTGATGGGCCTGGCACCGATCCTGGCGCCGATGCTCGGTGGGGTGCTGGTCAACCTGTACGGGTGGCAGTCGATTTTCATCGTACTGACCCTGTTCAGCGCGCTGTGCACTCTGGCGGTGGCCCTGGGCCTGCCGGAGAGCCTGCCGACCCAGCAGCCGCGCCAACCCTTGTCGGGGGCCTTGCGACAGTATGGGCGCCTGCTCAAGGATCGGGTGTTTCTGGGCCATGCATTGACCGGGGGGATTGCCATGGCCGGCATGTTTGCCTACATCGCCGGTTCGCCGTTTGTGTTCATCAAGCTGTATGGCGTGCCTGCCGAGCATTACGGCTGGTTGTTTGGCAGCAACGCGGCGGGCTTTATCCTGGTGGCCCAGGTGAACGCGCGCTTGCTGGCCAAGCGTGGCCCGGCGTTCCTACTGGCGCGCACGGTATGGGTATACCTGGCGGCAGGGCTGGTGCTGCTGGGCATCAGCGCGATGCGTGCGAGCGAACTGTGGCCGCTGTTGATTCCGCTGTTCATCTGCATTGCCAGCCTGGGTTGCATCATCCCCAATGCCTCGGCGTGTGCCATGAGCGGGCAAGGTGCCCGCGCCGGCAGCGCCTCGGCGTTGCTGGGGTGTGTGCAGTTCAGCGTGGCGGCGGGGGCGGCTGCCCTGGTAGGCCTGCTGCATGACGGCAGCGCGCTGCCAATGGCGCTGGTGATCAGCCTGTGTGGTGCTGCAGCGGTAAGCATCGGCATGCTCACGCGACGTTGGCAGATCAACCGGTCCGTCTGAGCGGGTGCGGTGCCTGCAGGCGATTCTGCAGCGTGGTGACGAAGGCCCGGGCCTCGGCCTCGCTGCGAAAGCTGACCACATGCTGGTCGAGCTGGACTTGCCACGGGCACCCGGCTTTGCGGGCTGAAGCACTGACGACGATCTTCATTGCTGCATACCTGTGTGATGGGCGAATGCAGCAGCATTGTAGCGCCGTGCGCGCGCCCCGGTATGACCGAGGCGAACCGGCTGACTGACGGTCATGCCGCCATGGCGTGAGCCGTTTCAGAACCCTTCGAGCACGATCTTGCCCCTGGCTGCACCACTTTCCAGCAAGGCGTGGGCACGGCGCAGGTTGGCCGCGTTGATCTGGCCGTAGTGTTCGCCCAGCGTGGTTTTCAGGGTGCCGGCATCAATCAGTTCGGCCACCCGGTTGAGCAGGTGGTGCTGTTCGAGCATGTCGGCAGTCTGGAACAGCGAACGGGTGTACATGAACTCCCAGTGCAGCGACAGGCTCTTGCGTTTGAGCTTGGTCACGTCCAGTTGCTTGGGGTCGTCGATCAGCGCGAGCTTGCCTTGCGGGGCCAGGGCCTCGACCAGTTGGTCCAGGTGCTGGTCGGTCTGGGTCAGGCTGGCCACGTGGGTCACCTGATCGATGCCCTGAGCCTTGAGGGCCTCGGCCAGTGGCTGGCGATGATCGACCACCTGCGTGGCCCCCAGCTCGCGTACCCAGGCCTGGGTTTCAGGGCGTGAAGCAGTGCCGATGACCTGCAGCCCGGTGAGCTGGCTGGCCAGCTGGGTGAGGATCGAACCGACACCGCCAGCAGCGCCGACGATCAGCAGGCTTTGCCCGAGGTTGGCGCTGCCCTGGGCCACCTGCAGGCGTTCGAACAGCAGTTCCCAGGCGGTGATGGCGGTGAGTGGCAAGGCAGCGGCCTGGGCGAAGCCGAGGGTGCGCGGCATGTGCCCGACGATGCGCTCATCCACCACGTGCAGTTCACTGTTGGCCCCGGCGCGGGCGATGGAGCCGGCGTAGTAGACCTTGTCGCCGGGCTGAAACAGGCTGACCTCACTGCCTACGGCCTTGACCACGCCGGCCACATCCCAGCCCAGTACCTTGGGGCTACCGGCCTCGGGCTGCACGTTCTGCCTGACCTTGGTGTCGACCGGGTTCACCGAAATCGCACGCACCTCCACCAGCAGGTCGCGCGGGCCTGGCTCAGGCGCCGGCAGCGCTATGTCCTGCAGGGCGGCCGGGTCGGTGATGGGCAGGGACTGGTAGTAGGCGACGGCTTTCATGGGGGGATTCCTCAGCGGGTGATGCGCCCATGATTAGCCCTTTCACTGGCGGTTAAAAGCCGATAAAACGGCAGATACTTTCAATGTTTTTTTGATAATGGAGGTATCGGTGCTGCGTACTGATGATCTGCAACTGTTCGTGCGCGCGGCCGAGCTCGGCAGCCTGTCGGCGGCGGCGCGGCTGCTTGACCTGTCGCCGGCGGTGGCCAGCGCGGCGCTTAAACGCCTGGAGGCGCAACTGGGCGTGCGTTTGCTGGCCCGCTCCACCCGCAGCCTGCGCCTGACCGCCGAAGGCGAGGGGTATGTGGCGCATGCACGGGTGGCGCTGGCCAGCCTGGAGGAAGGCCGGCGCGTTCTGGCCCAGGGGCAGGCGCAGGTCAGTGGCGTGCTGCAGTTGTCGGCGCCGTCGGACTTCGGGCGCAATGTACTGTTGCCCTGGCTGGACGAACTGCAGGGCGAACATCCGCTGCTCACGGTGCGCTTGCTGCTGGGGGATCGCAATGCCGACCTGTTCCGCCAGCCGGTGGACATCGCCCTGCGCTACGGCAACCCCGAAGATTCCAGCCTGGTAGCCCTGCCGATCTGCTCTGACAACCGCCGCGTGCTGTGCGCCGCCCCCGCTTACCTGGCCCGCCATGGCAGGCCAGGCCGGGTCGAGCAACTGGCCGAGCACAATTGCCTGCTGTACCAGCTCGGGGAACGGGTGCACGACCAGTGGCGGTTCACCGATGCGGGCTCGACTCACACCGTACTGGTAGGCGGTGACCGTTTTTGCGATGACGCCGATGTGGTGCGCCGCTGGGCCTTGGCCGGGGTCGGTATCGCCTACAAGTCATGGCTGGATGTGGCGGCCGATGTCCTGGCCGGGCGGCTCACGCTGCTGTTGCCCGAGTTGCTCGGCGAGCCGACGCCGTTGAACCTGCTGTGTACCCATCGGGCGCAGTTGGGCAAACCGGTGCAGTTGCTGCGCGACCTGCTCAAGGCCCGCTGTGCGGCACTGCTCGCACCGTTGAAGGCTGCATCGCACTAGCACACTTTGTGTCCAGCTGATGGGGTAGCCCGGTATTACATTTCATCTGAACTCGAACGACTTGATTACTTTGCTTGTAGGGCGTTTGGTGCATGTTGTGTGCCCGCTAGTATTTGTGGGGGGCAGTCGGGCGCCGTAGCCTGCGGCTCAGCGGCCTTTCGGCAGACACAGCGGTGGCGTGAGTGGCGATGCCAGAAGTGCGCGAGGTTGCCAAAGCACGCACTTTTGCGCCGAGCGACGGCCGCTTAACTGAGCGCGAGGCGGCTTATACTTGCGATCACAGTCGATACCAGCAAGAGACGTTTCCAAGGCAGGGACGGGCTCGTCACGTCTCCGGAATCCGCAGGGAGTGCAGATATGAAACCCGTAGCAAGCATCAGTGTGATTGCAAGTCTGTTGGCTGACCCCAAGCGCAGCGCCATGCTCTGGGCGCTTATCGACGGTATGGCGCGACCTTCCGAGGAGTTGGCGAAAATGACCGGCCTGACGCCCTCTTCCACCTGTGCCCACCTGGGGCGCCTGCTGGCGGGGGGGCTGTTGAAGATCGAGGCGCGCGGGCGCAAGCGCTACTTTCGCCTGGCAGCGCCCGAGGTCGGCGCCGCCGTCGAGGCACTGGCCAGTGTGCCGGTTGTGGAACATTGTCGTCAGGGTGTGCGGGTGTATCGGGAGGCCTCAGGCATTCCGCAGTCCATGCGCCGTGCACGCCTGTGCCGCGATCATCTGGGGGGGGAGCTGGCGGCCGACCTTTACCAGCGCCTGCTCGAAGCCAAGTGGCTGGACATGAGCGACCGTCAGTTGGACGTGAGCCAGGTGGGGCGCCTGCACTTCGCCGATCACGGCATCTTCATCGAGGCGCTCGCGCTGCGTGAGGGCAGGGCCTGCAGCCCTTGCACCTGCTGCAGTGAGTGGAGCGAGCAGCGCCCGCACCTGGGCGGCGCGCTGGGCAGCAGCCTGCTGAAGCTGTTTGTGCAGTCGGGTTGGGTACGCCTGGACGACAATGCGCGTGCGCTGCACATCACCCCGGCAGGCCAGCGTGAGATCCGCATGATTGCCCAACCCCCAATGCCGTTGGCAGTGGGGGAGTAGGCAGTGGCAAGCGGCGCTGCGCGCGCGCCGTCACTCAAGCCTTGAGCAGGCGCGCGTCCAGGCTGTTCTGCGCCAGGCGTCGGGCCTGGTCCTGGGTCATGCCCAGGTGGGTGTGCAGGGCATGGAAGTTTTCGGTGACATAACCGCCGAAGTAGGCCGGGTCGTCCGAGTTCACGGTGACCTTCACGCCACGCTCGAGCATCTCGAGGATGTTGTGCTCGCGCATGTGGTCGAACACGCACAGCTTGGTGTTGGACAGCGGGCACACGGTCAGCGGAATCTGTTCGTCAATGATGCGCTGCATCAGCCGCTCATCTTCGATGGCCCGTACGCCATGGTCGATACGCTGGATCTTGAGCAGGTCGAGGGCTTCCCAGATGTACTCGGGCGGGCCTTCTTCACCGGCGTGGGCCACGGTCAGGAAGCCTTCGCTGCGGGCACGGTCGAACACGCGCTGGAATTTGCTGGGCGGGTGCCCCATTTCCGAGCTGTCCAGGCCGACGGCGACAAAGGCATCGCGAAACGGCATGGCCTGGTCGAGGGTCTTGTGCGCTTCTTCTTCGCTCAGGTGGCGCAGGAAACTCAGGATCAGGCCGCTGCTGATGCCCAGTTGCTGCTGGCCATCCTTGAGTGCGCGGCTGATGCCGTCGAGCACCACCTGGAACGGGATGCCACGGTCGGTGTGGGTCTGCGGGTCGAAGAACGGTTCGGTATGAACCACGTTCTGCGCCTTGCAGCGCAGCAGGTAGGCCCAGGTCAGGTCGTAGAAGTCCTGTTCGGTGCGCAGTACATCGGCACCCTGGTAGTAGAGGTCGAGGAACTCTTGCAGGTTGTTGAACGCATAGGCCGCACGCAGGGTTTCCACGTCGTTCCAGGGCAGGGCGATCTTGTTGCGTTCGGCCAGGGCAAACAGCAACTCGGGCTCCAGCGATCCTTCCAGGTGCAGGTGCAATTCTGCCTTGGGCAGCGCGTTAAGCCAGTCGTACATAAATCGGTTCTCTTCAGGTGCGGTTGCGCGCCATTCTACAGCGGTTGGTGATGTACAGCGGTGAAACCTGACCGGATGGTTGAGGCAGGGAAACCTTCACCAGCAGCTAGAGTCTCTAACCAGACCCCTCGCGCTCAAGGCTGGCGATGCTCAAGCGACTGTTCGAAGAAAAGCTCTTGCTGCTGGCTGTGCTGACGGCGCTACTGGCCTTGCCGCTGGAGCCGCTGTTGCTTGGACACGGGCGTGGCATCGCGCTGGTGGCCGGGTGTGTGCTGGTGGGGGCGATCGTGTGCGCGTCGATGCGCGTGGCGCAGCACGCCGAGTTGCTGGCGCAGAAGGTTGGCGACCCCTACGGCACAATGATCCTGACCTTGTCCGCCGTGCTGGTGGAGGTGGTGATCCTGGCGATCATGATGAGCAATGAGGCGTCGCCGACCCTGGTGCGTGACACTATCTACTCGGCGGTGATGCTCGACATCAATGGCATTCTGGGCCTGGCCGCGCTGATGGGCGGGCTCAAGCACGGCGAGCAGCGTTACAACGATGATTCGGCGCGAACCTACAGCGTGATGATCATGACGGCCATGGGCGTGTCGATGGTTGTGCCGGAGTTCATCCCCAAGGCGCAATGGCAGTTGTATTCGGCTTTCACCATCGGCGCGATGGTGGTGCTGTACGCCTTGTTCCTGCGCATGCAGGTGGGGCCGCACAGCTATTTCTTCAGTTACAGTTATCCACAGAAAAAACGCGGCGACCAGGCTACAGGCGTAGCGAAGGTCAACCAGACCCGCTCGGTAGCAGTGCTGGTGGCGGGCGTGGTGGTGATCGGCCTGCTGGCCGAAGTGATGTCCAGCACCCTCGACTACGGGCTGCAGGGTAGCGGTGCACCGCCAGTGCTGACCGCCATTGTGGTGGCGGCGATTTCCGCCGCACCCGAGATCTTGACCGCACTGCGCGCGGCGTTGGCCAACCGCATGCAATCGGTGGTCAATATTGCGCTGGGGGCGTCGCTGTCGACGGTGATCCTCACCGTGCCGCTGATGGAGGCCATGGCGCTGTATACCGGTCAACCGTTCCAGATGGCCATGACCCCGGTGCAGACGGTGATGATCTTCATTACCTTGATCGTCAGCGCGATCAACCTCAATGATGGCGAAACCAACGCGATCGAGGGCATGACCCACTTCGTGCTGTTCGCCACCTTCATCATGCTCGCGCTGCTGGGGGTTTAGTGCCGGTCAGCCTGCGATGAGCTGGGCTGCCGCCTGGCGGTGGTTGGCGATCAGGCCCTTCACATCCAGGCCCTCGATCTGCCCGTCGATCACGCGCCACTGGCCACCGACCATGACCCGATCGGCCCGATCGGCCCCGCACAGCAGCAAGGCCGAAAGCGGGTCGTGGCTGCCGGAAAAGCGCAGCTCGTCGAGTTTGAACAGTGCCAGGTCGGCCTGTTTGCCCACGACCAGTTCGCCAATGTCGCCACGCCCCAACAGTTGCGCCGAGCCGCGGGTGGCCCAGCCCAGCGCGCGCTCCGGTGTGATGGCTTCGGCGCCGTAGCGCAGGCGCTGCAGGTACAGGGCCTGACGCGCTTCGAGGATCATGTTGGAGGCATCATTGGACGCCGAGCCGTCTACCCCGAGCCCGACCGGCGCACCGGCATCGGTGAGCTCGACAGTGGGGCAGATGCCCGAGGCCAGGCGCATGTTCGAGCTTGGGCAATGGCAGATGCCGGTGCCGGCAGCGCCCAGGCGAGCAATTTCGTCGCGGTTGAAGTGGATGCCGTGGGCCAGCCATGTGCGCGGGCCGAGCCAGCCGACGCTGTCGAGGTAGTCCACGGTGCGCAGGCCGAAGCGTTGCAGGCAGAAGTCTTCTTCGTCGAGGGTTTCGGCCAGGTGCGTGTGCAGGCGTACGTCGAGCTCTTCAGCCAGGGTCGCGCTGGCGCGCATGATTTCGGGGGTTACCGAAAACGGTGAGCACGGTGCCAGGGCAATCTGGATGCGCGCCCCGTCACCGCGCTCGTGGTAGCTGTGGATAAGCCGCTGGCTGTCGGCCAGGATCACTTCGCCTTGCTGCACCGTCTGCTGCGGTGGCAACCCGCCATCGGCCTCGCCCAGGCTCATGGAGCCGCGGGTGAGCATGGCGCGCATGCCCAGCCTGCGGACGCTCTCGACCTGCACGTCGATGGCGTTTTCCAGACCGTCAGGGAACAGGTAATGATGGTCGGCAGCGGTGGTGCATCCCGACAGCAGCAGCTCGGCCAGGGCCACCTGGGTCGCCAGTTCGAGTTTGGCCGGGGTCAGGCGCGCCCATACCGGGTAGAGCGTCTTGAGCCAGGGGAACAGTGGCTGGTTGACCACCGGTGCCCAGGCGCGGGTGAGGGTCTGGTAGAAATGGTGATGGGTGTTGATCAGGCCAGGCAACACTACGTGCTCACGCGCATCGAAGGTCTGCTGGCAGGGGCTGGCCGGGGTTTGGCCAAGGCCGAGGACTTCGCTGATGGTGCCGTTTTCGAGCACCAGCCCGCCACGGGCGTCAAGGCTGTTGGCGGTAAAGATGGCAAGCGGGTTTTTCAACCAGATACGGGTCGCAGGCATGGTGCCGGCTCCTCTGAAAGTGGGTTCAGGTTAGCCAGCTCAGTGTTGCCCTGTCTGCTGATCCAGGTTCGCCGCGGTGGGCGAGGCGTCGAGTCTACACCCACCGCGATCCGCTTCACCAGACCAGTGTTTCACCTTTGTAGTTGATGAAATGCAGGCCACCTTTGCCACTGCTGGCCTGGACCTGTTCGAGCATGCCACGGGTACTGGTCAGGACGTCGATCTCGGCGTCTTCGCCGCCCCATGTCGGTCTTGACCCAGCCTGGGTGCATGGCCAATACGGTCAGCGGGGTGTCGCCCAGCTGCACCACGAAGCTGTTGATCATCGAGTTCAGTGCGGCTTTGCTGGCCTTGTACAGGGCCATCTGCGGCGCATCAGGATGCCCACGCTGCCCAGGATCGAACTCATGAAGGCGATGACCCCGCCGTTCGGGTTCAGTTGCGCGGCAAAGCGCTGCGCGACCCGCAGCGGTGCGACGCTGTTGGTCATGAACAGGTCGCCGACATCTGCCTTCTGCGCCTGCTCGGGGTTCTGCTGATCCGGGCCCTTGACCCCGGCATTGACGAACAGCAGGTCAAAGGTCTGCTCCTTGAGCTGAGCCTGCAGGCGATCAAGCTGTTCGGTGCTGTTCATTTCCAGGGTCTGCACCTGCACACCCTTCAGTTGCGCCAGTGCCGGGGCCTTGGATGGATCGCGAACGGTGGCGACCACGTTCCAGCCGGCTTCACGCAAGCGTTCGACCAGGCCCAGGCCCAGTCCACGTGAGGCACCAATGATCAATGCGGTTTTTGCGGCAGTCATGCGAGTTCTCCTTGCAAGGGGGTGGGCGCCGAGGCGCGTAATGGGCAGGTTTGCAGCAGGCGGCGTTGCAGTTCGTGGCGCAACTGGCCGAGTTCTTCGATCCGCGCCTCGACCAGCGCCAGCTTGTCTTCCAGCAGGCGCGCCACTGCGTCATCCGGATCACTGGCACCCCACAGCTGGGCCACGCTCTGGCCGATCTCACCCAGGCTGAAGCCCAAGCGCTGTGCGGTGCGGATGAACAGCACCAACTGCACGCTGTGCTGTGGGTAGTCACGATAGCCGTTGGCACTGCGCGCGGCACGGATCAGGCCGCGCTCTTCATAAAAACGCAGGGTATCGCGGCTGACGTCGCAGGCCTGGGCCAGTTGTCCAATACGCATGGGGCTGCCTGAACCAGGGGTTGACCCTGGAGCATACTCCAGCCTTTAGCCTGCTGCCTTCAATTCGAGCAAGGGGCAGGGTGATGTGGAGTACAACCGGGTATCGGCGGCTGGGCCGTGCGGCAGCTGTGGCCGGTGCGTGATGATCAGAAAATGATCAGTCGTGGCTGACGGCTGCCCGGCGAGCGCTTGGCGCAGGCACACACGGTTTATCCACAGCTTGCTCCACAGTATTTGTGTGCAAGCTGTGGCGCGGGAAAAACGCTGTCCAGGGGGCCGCGCAACGGTGGATAACTGGGGGTAAGTTGCTGATTCAGCGTCAGTTCAACCCTGCCCGGCGGCACTTGATCAAAACGTGATCGATACGCTGGGGGGCACGGTTCAAAAGGGCTGCAGCGGAGTGCTAAGAGCTTATCCACAGCCGGGCCCACAGTGGCTGTGGGCAACTGTTCAGGGCCGTTCGAGCAGGATTCGCCCACGGCTGAGGTCGGCCAGCTGGCGCTGCAGTGGTTCGATGTGCTCTTCGCCCACGGCAAGTTGCAGGTCGACGCCATTGGCGGTGAACTGTTCGTCCAGCACCAGGCCGTCGGCTTCACCTACCCGCAGCTTGAGCAGTGCCAGCTCGCTGAAGGTGCAACTGCAGTGCAGCTGAACACGGCTTACCAGCAGGCGCTTTTCGGCCTGTTGCAGGCATTTGTTGGCGCCACCGCCATAGGCCCTGGCCAGGCCGCCGGTACCGAGCTGGATACCGCCGTACCAGCGGATCACCAGCACGGCGACCTGATCGCAGTCCTGCGCCTCGATGGCTGCCAGGATCGGGCGCCCGGCGGTGCCTCCTGGTTCGCCATCATCGCTGCTGCGGTACTGCGCGCCCAGCTTCCAGGCCCAGCAGTTGTGGGTCGCAGCCGGATCGCTGTGCTGCTCGAAGAACGCCTGGGCGTCGGCCGGGCTGCTGATGGGGGCCGCCAGGGTAATGAAGCGGCTTTTGCGGATTTCTTCGCGAAAACTCGCAGGTGTCCAGCAAGGTAAAGGGCATGAGCGGGGGATCAGTTCGGTGGGGTAAGGCCGCAGCCTTTGAGGATGATGTGGATAAGGTTGTTGCTGGCGTCTTCCATGTCCTGTTTGGTCAGGCGGCTGCGGCCCGTTACCTGGCAGATCTGGGTGGCGAAGTCGGCATAGTGCTGGGTGCTGCCCCAGAGCAGGAAGATCAGGTGTACCGGGTCGACGCGGTCCATCTTGCCACTGTCCATCCAGGCCTCGAACACCGCCGCCCGGCCTTTGAACCATTCACGGTAATCCTGGCTGAAATAGTCGGTCAGGCACTGGCCGCCGCTGATGATCTCCATGGCAAAGATTCGCGAGGCCTGCGGGTTGCGGCGTGAAAATTCCATCTTGGTGCGGATGTAGCGGCTCAGGGACTCGGCCGGATCGTCGTCGGCGTTCAGTGTATTGAAGGTGCTGTCCCACAATTCGATGATGTTGCTCAGCACTGCCACGTACAGGCCCAGCTTGTTGGTGAAGTAGTAGTGCAGATTGGCCTTGGGCAGCCCGGCGTTCAGCGCAATGGTGTTCATGCTGGTGCCTTTGAAGCCGTGGCGGGCGAATTCGTCTTCGGCGGCCTGGATGATCGCCTGCTCGTTCTTCTGACGGATGCGGCCAGCGGGTCTGGCGGCCTGGGGACGGTGTGCGGGGACTTCAAAGGTCATGGGCGGTTCCGGACAGAGCGGGGTGGTCGGGCACATGCACTGATACCGCAGCTGTGCCGGGTGGGCAAGCATGCGCGGGCGAAAAAGCCGATAAAGGGCGTCAACGTGTTGCAGCCAGGCTGTCGAGGAAGCTTTCCAGCACCAGGTGGGGGCGCCGCCCCTTGCGCGTGACCCAGCACAGGCTCAGGTCATAGAAGCGTTCGCTGGGCTTGAGTGCGCGCAAGCGGCCCTGCTGCACCCAGGCACTGGCGTAGTGATCGGGCAGGTAGCCGATGTAGCGCCCGGTCAGGATCAGGAAGGCCATGCCCTCGCGATCCGAGGCGCTGGCAGTACAGTGCAGGGCCTGGTATTGCGCCTGGATATCGACGGGCAGACGGAAAGTGGGCGCGATCGCATCCTGGCTATTGAGCCGCTGATCGTCCAGCTGGCGGTCGTCGGCATAGAACAGCGGATGCCCCACGGCGCAGTAGAGCAGTGAGCGTTCGCTGTACAGCGGCTGGTATTCGAGCCCCGAGAGCGGGCTGGTCTGCGGCACCACGCCGACGTGCAGGCTGCCGTCGAGTACACCTTGCTCGACCTGGCTGGGGGCAATCATGCGGATCTGGATGCGCACGTCCGGCCCGCGGTCCTTGAGTTGGGCCAGCGCGTGGGTGATGCGCATGTGCGGCAAGGTCACCAGGTTGTCGGTGAGGCCGATGTTCAGTTCGCCGCGCAGGTGCTGGTGCAGGCCGTTGACCTCGGTGCGAAAGCTCTCCAGCGCACCCAGCAACTGCAGGGCCGACTGGTATACCTCGCGCCCTTCCTCGGTCAGCGAGAACCCGGCGCGACCGCGTTGGCACAGGCGCAGGCCGAGGCGCTGTTCCAGGTCGCTCATCTGCTGGCTGATGGCCGAGCGTCCGATCCCCAGCACGTTCTCGGCCGCCGAGAAGCCGCCGCATTCGACCACGCTACGGTAGATCTTGAGGAGGCGGATATCGAAATCACTGACCTGGGCAAGCGGCTCGGGGCGACGGCTCATTGTTTAGTATCCAGCTAACTGAAGATTAGAAAAGCAGGCTTTTTCAGACTTTATCGCCGTGACAATTTAGCTGCAACACTGTTTGCCACCATCCTGCTGCTTATTGCCTTGCGAGGTTTGTCCCATGAATCTGCCTGAAAACGCACCGGTCGGCCTGGCCAGCCAGCTCAAGCTGGACGCACACTGGATGCCGTACACTGCCAACCGCAACTTTCAGCGTGACCCGCGCCTGATCGTTGCTGCACAGGGCAACTACCTGACCGATGACAAGGGCCGCAAGATTTTCGACGCGCTGTCGGGGTTGTGGACCTGTGGCGCCGGGCATACCCGCAAGCAGATCCAGGAAGCGGTGTCGCGCCAGTTGGGGGTGCTGGATTATTCCCCGGCGTTCCAGTTCGGTCATCCGCTGTCGTTCCAGCTGGCCGAGAAGATCACTGACCTGACGCCAGGCAACCTGAACCACGTCTTCTATACCAACTCCGGTTCCGAATGTGCCGACACTGCGCTGAAGATGGTGCGTGCCTACTGGCGCCTCAAGGGTCAGGCGACCAAGACCAAGCTGATCGGCCGCGCCCGTGGCTATCACGGTGTGAACATCGCCGGTACCAGCCTGGGTGGGGTCAACGGCAACCGCAAGATGTTTGGCCAGTTGCTCGATGTCGACCACATCCCGCACACCGTGCTGCCGGGCAATGCCTTCAGCAGGGGCATGCCGGAGGAGGGCGGTATTGCCCTGGCCGACGAGATGCTCAAGCTGATCGAGCTGCATGATGCCTCCAATATCGCCGCGCTGATCGTCGAGCCCCTGGCGGGATCGGCCGGCGTGCTGCCGCCGCCCAAGGGTTATCTCAAGCGCCTGCGCGAGATCTGCGACCAGCACAACATCTTGCTGATCTTCGATGAGGTGATTACCGGTTTTGGCCGTATGGGCGCGATGTTCGGTGCCGATGCGTTCGGCGTGACGCCTGACCTGATGTGTATCGCCAAGCAGGTCACCAACGGTGCCATCCCGATGGGGGCGGTGATCGCAAGCAGCGAGATCTATCAGACCTTCATGAACCAGCCGACCCCCGAGTATGCGGTCGAATTCCCCCACGGCTACACCTATTCGGCACACCCGGTGGCCTGTGCCGCAGGCCTGGCTGCACTGGACCTGCTGGAGAAGGAAAACCTGGTGCAATCGGCTGCCGAGCTGGCACCGGATTTCGAAAACGTGCTGCATGGGGTCAAGGGCGCGAAGCATATCGTCGACATTCGCAACTACGGCCTGGCGGGCGCGCTGCAGATTGCGGCGCGTGATGGCGATGCGATTGTGCGTCCATACGAGATCGCGATGAAGCTGTGGAGTGCCGGCTTCTATGTTCGCTACGGTGGCGACACGCTGCAGTTCGGCCCCACCTTCAATACCACGCCACAGGAGCTCGATCGCCTGTTCGATGCGGTGGGCGAAGCGATCAACCAGGTCGACTGATTCTTCTATATATAGGCAGGCGCGAAAGTTCGTGCCTGCTCACCCCCTTTTTATGGAGTCTTGCATGAGCATCGTTCAGCATCTGATCCACGGTGAAATGGTTTCCAGTGGCGGGCGCACCGCCGATGTATTCAATCCGTCCACCGGCCAGGCGATCCATACGCTCGAACTGGCCAGCCGGGACACCGTGCAGAAGGCCATCGATTCGGCCAAGTCGGCATTCCCGGCATGGCGCAATACGCCACCGGCCAAACGTGCCCAGGTGATGTTCCGCTTCAAGCAGTTGCTGGAGCAGAACGAGTCGCGCATTGCGCAACTGATCAGCGAAGAGCACGGCAAAACCCTGGAAGACGCAGTGGGCGAGCTCAAGCGTGGCATCGAGAACGTCGAGTACGCCTGTGCCGCACCAGAAGTACTCAAGGGCGAGTACAGCCGCAACGTGGGCCCCAACATTGATGCCTGGTCCGATTTCCAGCCGCTGGGCATTGTGGCGGGTATCACCCCGTTCAACTTCCCGGCCATGGTGCCGCTGTGGATGTACCCGTTGGCGATTGCCTGCGGTAACTGCTTCATTCTCAAGCCTTCCGAGCGCGATCCGAGTTCGACCTTGTTCATTGCCCAACTGTTGCTCGAAGCCGGGCTGCCCAACGGCGTGCTGAATGTGGTGCACGGCGACAAGGTGGCGGTGGACGCGCTGATCGAGGCGCCCGAGGTCAAGGCATTGAGCTTTGTAGGCTCCACGCCGATTGCCGAGTACATCTATGCCGAAGGCACCCGGCGCGGCAAGCGCGTGCAGGCGCTGGGCGGCGCGAAGAATCACGCGGTACTGATGCCGGATGCCGACCTGGACAATGCGGTCAGTGCGCTGATGGGGGCTGCGTACGGTTCGTGCGGCGAGCGTTGCATGGCCATCTCGGTGGCTGTGTGTGTCGGTGATCAGGTGGCGGATGCGCTGGTGGCCAAGCTGGTACCGCAGATCAAGGCGCTGAAAATCGGTGCCGGTACCCAGTGCGGCCTGGACATGGGGCCGCTGGTGACCGCCGCTGCCCGCGACAAGGTCGTTGGCTACATTGATGACGGCCTTGCAGCGGGTGCGGAACTGGTCGTGGATGGCCGCGGTTTCAGTGTGGCAGGCCACGAAGAGGGCTACTTCGTAGGGGGCACCCTGTTTGACCGGGTCAGCACCGAGATGCGTATCTATAAAGAAGAGATCTTCGGGCCGGTGCTGTGTGTGGTGCGCGTCGACAGCCTGGAGCAGGCCATGCAGTTGATCAACGAGCATGAGTACGGCAACGGCACGTGCATCTTCACCCGTGACGGAGAGGCCGCACGCCTGTTCTGTGACGAAATCGAAGTGGGTATGGTCGGGGTCAATGTGCCCTTGCCGGTGCCTGTGGCGTATCACAGCTTTGGCGGCTGGAAACGTTCGCTGTTCGGCGACTGCATGCCTATGGCCCGGATGGCGTGCGGTTTTATACCCGGCGCAAGGCGATTACCCAGCGCTGGCCGCAGCGTGCTAGCCACGAAGCGTCCCAGTTTGCCTTCCCCAGCCTGTAAATCGGGGTGGAACGGGGCAGGCCGCAAGGCTTGCCGTGCTTTTGGGGGTTTCTGACCTTTGTGACAGATTTATTGCGATTAGCGCTTGACGGCCTCTGGGAAGTCTTTATACTTCGCCCCACTTCCAGCGTAGTCGGAACGAGAAACTCCTTGAGTATCAACGAGTTGGACGTTTCAGGTAGTGCGGGAAGTGCTTCGGTCGAAAGATCGGCAGCCGTGAAAAAGGTGGTTGACAGCGGTTTGAAACGCTGTAGAATTCGCCTCCCGCTAACGAGAGATCGAAGCGAGTCAAGTGGTTGAAGTTCAAAGGCTTTTTAAACAAAGCATCTGAAAAACTTCAAAATAAACGCTTGACAGGCTCTGAGGAAAGCGTAGAATGCGCGCCTCGGTTGAGACGGAAAAGCTCTTAACCAACCGCTCTTTAACAACTGAATCAAGCAATTCGTGTGGGTGCTTGTGAGCTCAGACTGATAGTCAGAAAGATTATCAGCATCACAAGTGACTGCACGAAAATCGAAAGATTTGAAAGTAAGTCATTTGAGAATGCTGAGCCAAGTTTAGGGTTTTCTCAAAACCCAAGCAGTATTGAACTGAAGAGTTTGATCATGGCTCAGATTGAACGCTGGCGGCAGGCCTAACACATGCAAGTCGAGCGGATGAGAAGAGCTTGCTCTTCGATTCAGCGGCGGACGGGTGAGTAATACCTAGGAATCTGCCTGATAGTGGGGGACAACGTTTCGAAAGGAACGCTAATACCGCATACGTCCTACGGGAGAAAGCAGGGGACCTTCGGGCCTTGCGCTATCAGATGAGCCTAGGTCGGATTAGCTAGTTGGTGAGGTAATGGCTCACCAAGGCTACGATCCGTAACTGGTCTGAGAGGATGATCAGTCACACTGGAACTGAGACACGGTCCAGACTCCTACGGGAGGCAGCAGTGGGGAATATTGGACAATGGGCGAAAGCCTGATCCAGCCATGCCGCGTGTGTGAAGAAGGTCTTCGGATTGTAAAGCACTTTAAGTTGGGAGGAAGGGCAGTAAGCGAATACCTTGCTGTTTTGACGTTACCGACAGAATAAGCACCGGCTAACTCTGTGCCAGCAGCCGCGGTAATACAGAGGGTGCAAGCGTTAATCGGAATTACTGGGCGTAAAGCGCGCGTAGTGGTTCGTTA
>NZ_JAAHBU010000159.1 GCF_010671725.1 Pseudomonas brassicae
GGCGACGACCCTTCCGAGCACCGCAACATTACCTACCGTGAGCTGCATGAGCAGGTCTGCAAGTTCGCCAACGCCTTGCGTGGTCAGGACGTGCACCGTGGCGACGTGGTGACCATCTACATGCCGATGATCCCCGAGGCCGTGGTCGCCATGCTGGCGTGCGCACGTATCGGTGCGATCCACTCGGTGGTGTTCGGCGGCTTCTCGCCCGAGGCACTGGCCGGGCGCATCATCGACTGCAAGTCCAAGGTGGTGATCACCGCCGACGAAGGCCTGCGTGGTGGCCGTCGTACGCCGCTCAAGGCCAACGTCGACCTGGCGCTGACCAACCCCGAGACCGCCAGCGTGCAGAAGATCATCGTGTGCAAGCGCACCGGTGGCGACATCGCCTGGCACCAGCATCGCGACATCTGGTACGAAGACCTGATGAAAGTGGCGTCGGCCCACTGTGCGCCGAAGGAGATGGGGGCCGAAGAGGCGCTGTTCATCCTCTACACCTCCGGCTCCACCGGCAAGCCAAAGGGTGTGCTGCACACCACCGGCGGCTACATGGTGTATGCCGCGCTGACCCATGAGCGGGTGTTCGACTATCGTCCGGGCGAGGTCTACTGGTGCACCGCCGACGTTGGCTGGGTCACCGGCCACAGCTACATCGTCTACGGCCCGCTGGCCAACGGCGCCACCACCCTGTTGTTCGAAGGTGTGCCGAATTATCCGGACATCACCCGTGTGGCGAAGATCGTCGACAAGCACAAGGTCAATATCCTCTACACCGCGCCAACCGCCATTCGGGCAATGATGGCCGAAGGTCAGGCAGCCATGCAGGGTGCCGATGGTTCGAGCCTGCGCCTGCTGGGGTCGGTGGGCGAGCCGATCAACCCTGAGGCCTGGAACTGGTATCACACCACCGTGGGCAAGGAGCGTTGCCCGATCGTCGACACCTGGTGGCAGACCGAGACCGGCGGCATCCTGATCAGCCCGCTGCCGGGCGCCACTGCGCTCAAGCCGGGTTCGGCAACCCGCCCCTTCTTCGGCGTGGTACCGGCGCTGGTGGACAACCTCGGCAACCTGATCGATGGCGCCGCCGAAGGCAACCTGGTGATTCTCGATTCGTGGCCAGGCCAGTCGCGTTCGCTGTATGGCGATCATGACCGCTTTGTCGATACCTACTTCAAGACGTTCCGTGGCATGTACTTCACCGGTGACGCGCGCGCCGTGACGAGGACGGTTACTACTGGATCACCGGTCGGGTCGATGACGTGCTCAACGTGTCGGGCCACCGCATGGGGACTGCCGAGATCGAAAGCGCCATGGTTGCGCACCCCAAGGTTGCCGAAGCGGCAGTGGTGGGCGTGCCGCATGATCTCAAGGGTCAGGGTATCTATGTGTACGTCACGCTCAATGGTGGCGAGGAGCCGAGCGAAGCCTTGCGCCTGGAGTTGAAGAACTGGGTGCGCAAGGAGATCGGGCCGATTGCTTCGCCGGACGTGATCCAGTGGGCGCCGGGGCTGCCGAAGACCCGTTCGGGCAAGATCATGCGCCGTATCCTGCGCAAGATCGCCACGGCCGAGTACGACGCGCTGGGGGATATCTCGACGCTGGCTGACCCGGGTGTGGTGCAGCACCTGATCGATACACACAAATCGATGAACCTGGCCTCGGCCTGATAAAAGCTTCGCTGGCAAGCCAGCTCCCACAGGTTGTGTGAACGCCGCACTACCTTGTGGGAGCTGGCTTGCCAGCGAAGAGGCCCGTAAGGGCGATCTGAGAAGCCCTGCCTGGCACTGTCGGCGGGGCTTTTTTGCGTCTGTTACTTCGACATTCATCGGTAACCTTTTCTGTCACCGCTTTCGCACGCAAACGGGGCATAGGGAAACGTTACTGCATGATTCGGGTGCATGTCGTCGCGCATTTTTCTCACGTCACCACGCTACACTTGCCGGATTACAAGGGTTTGCGAATAATGGGCGCGGTTATTGCTTGATTGATAGGTTATTTGTCTCTCGCTTTTGCATATTCTGCGAAAGCTGTCAATATCTCCCGTCCCGACTTCCTGCGCTTCTGTAACTAGTTGTCGCATTGAAGAAATATCGGCTTCGGAGCTGTCGTTAAAATGCCAATCACTCGCTCGTGATGCCTCGACCTGTTGTCGTCGGGCCCTGCGCAGCTCGCGTTGTACCCATTAGCAACGTCGACGGTCATTCTGGATCGTCACGTTTTGCCCTTTACCGATGGAGTTCCCAGATGAAGAAACTCGCACTGCTTGGCGCGCTGGCGCTGTCCGTGTTTTCCCTGGCATCGCTGGCTGATGAAAAACCGCTGAAAATCGGCATCGAGGCCGCCTACCCACCGTTCGCCTCGAAAGCCCCGGACGGCAGCATCGTCGGCTTCGACTACGACATCGGCAATGCCCTGTGCGAAGAGATGAAGGTCAAGTGCACCTGGGTCGAGCAGGAGTTCGACGGCCTGATCCCGGCGCTCAAGGTACGCAAGATCGACGCGATCCTGTCGTCCATGTCGATCACCGATGACCGCAAGAAGTCGGTCGACTTCACCGGCAAGTACTATCTGACCCCGGCGCGCCTGGTGATGAAGCAAGGCACTGCCGTCAGCGACAGCCTGAGCGAGCTCAAGGGCAAGAAGATCGGCGTGCAGCGCGGTTCGATCCATGACCGTTTCGCCAAGGAAGTGCTGGGTGCGCAAGGCGCAACCATCGTGCCTTACGGCACCCAGAACGAAATCTACCTGGACGTGGCCGCCGGCCGTCTGGATGGCACCGTGGCCGATGCTACGCTGTTGGAAGACGGTTTCCTGAAGACCGATGCGGGCAAGGGCTATGCGTTCGTAGGCCCGGCCTTCACCGACGCCAAGTACTTCGGTGACGGCATCGGCATTGCCGTGCGCAAGGGCGACAAGGCCAACCTGGATCGCCTCAATGCTGCCATCGCGGCCATTCGTGCCAACGGCAAGTACAAGCAGATCCAGGACAAGTACTTCAACTTCGACATCTACGGCCCGGACGCCAAGTAAATCGTCGAGGTTTCACCTGTTCAATGGTGCAAGCAGCAGAGGCTCTGAGGTTTGCACCATTTTTTCATCCCTAAGGTCGAGGACCTCATCATGTTGAAAGGCTACGGGGCAGTCATCCTCGATGGAGCATGGCTGACGCTACAGCTCGCCTTGTCGTCCATGGCCCTGGCCATCGTACTGGGCCTGATCGGCGTGTCGCTGCGGCTGTCGCCGGTGCGCTGGCTGGCCTGGCTGGGCGATCTGTACGCCACGGTGATCCGCGGGATTCCCGACCTGGTACTGATCCTGCTGATCTTCTATGGTGGCCAGGACCTGCTCAACCGCATCGCGCCGCTGCTCGGCTTCGATGACTATATCGACCTCAATCCGCTGATGGCGGGTATCGGTACCCTGGGTTTCATCTTTGGTGCCTACCTGTCGGAAACCTTCCGCGGTGCGTTCATGGCCATTCCCAAGGGGCAGGCCGAAGCCGGCATGGCCTATGGCATGAGCAGCCTGCAGATCTTCTTTCGGGTGCTGGTGCCGCAGATGATTCGCCTGGCGATTCCAGGCTTCACCAACAACTGGCTGGTACTGACCAAGGCCACTGCACTGATTTCGGTGGTGGGCCTGCAAGACATGATGTTCAAGGCCAAGCAGGCGGCAGACGCTACCCGCGAGCCGTTCACGTTCTTCCTGGCGGTCGCGGCGCTGTACCTGGTGATTACCAGTGTTTCGCTGCTGGCCCTGCGTTATCTCGAGAAGCGCTACTCGGTTGGCGTAAAGGCGGCTGATCTATGATTTTCGATTACAACGTTATCTGGGAGGCGCTGCCGCTGTACTTGAGTGGCATGCTGACCACCCTCAAGCTGCTGGCGCTGTCGCTGCTGTTCGGGCTGGTAGTGGCGGTACCGCTGGGGCTGATGCGGGTATCCAAGCAGCCCTTGGTGAACATGAGTGCCTGGCTGTATACCTACGTGATCCGCGGCACGCCGATGCTGGTGCAGCTGTTCCTGATCTACTACGGCCTGGCCCAGTTCGAGGCCGTGCGCGAAAGCGTGCTGTGGCCTTGGTTGTCGAGCGCGACCTTCTGTGCGTGCCTGGCCTTTGCCGTCAATACCAGTGCCTACACCGCCGAGATCATCGCGGGCAGCCTCAAGGCCACGCCGCATGGCGAGATCGAGGCAGCCAAGGCAATGGGCATGTCGCGGGTCAAGATGTACCGCCGCATCCTGCTGCCATCGGCCCTGCGCCGTGCGCTGCCGCAATACAGCAACGAAGTGATCATGATGCTGCAGACCACCAGCCTGGCGTCGATCGTGACCCTGATCGACATCACCGGTGCGGCGCGTACGGTCAATGCCCAGTACTACCTGCCGTTCGAGGCCTACATCACCGCCGGCGCGTTCTACCTGTGCCTGACTTTCATTCTGGTCCGCCTGTTCAAGTTGGCCGAACGCCGCTGGCTCGGCTACCTGGCGCCGCGCAAGGGCTGAACCCTGCGGCAACTTTTTCGCCCCGGGCGCGCCCGGGTCTGAACGCTTTGTGAGAACCGACAGCATGTACAAACTCGAAGTCCAAGACCTGCACAAACGCTATGGCAGTCACGAAGTGCTCAAGGGTGTGTCCCTGGCGGCCAAGGCAGGCGATGTGATCAGCATCATCGGCTCCAGTGGTTCGGGCAAAAGTACGTTCCTGCGCTGCATCAACCTGCTCGAGCAGCCCCACGCCGGCAAGATCCTGCTCAACAACGAAGAGTTGAAGCTGGTGGCCAACAAGGACGGCGCGCTCAAGGCATCCGATCCCAAGCAGTTGCAGCGCATGCGCTCGCGCCTGTCCATGGTGTTCCAGCACTTCAACCTGTGGTCGCACATGACGGCGCTTGAGAACATCATCGAGGCCCCGGTGCATGTGCTGGGCATGAGCAAGAAAGACGCGCTGGAAAAGGCCGAGCATTACCTGGCCAAAGTGGGCGTGGCCCATCGCAAGGATGCCTACCCTGGGCACATGTCCGGTGGCGAGCAGCAGCGTGTGGCGATTGCCCGGGCGCTGGCGATGGAGCCAGAGGTGATGCTGTTCGACGAGCCAACCTCGGCGCTGGACCCGGAGCTGGTGGGTGATGTGCTCAAGGTCATGCAGTCGCTGGCCCAGGAAGGCCGCACCATGGTGGTGGTGACCCATGAAATGGGTTTCGCCCGTGAAGTGTCGAACCAGCTGGTGTTCCTGCACAAGGGCCTGGTCGAAGAGACCGGTAATCCGCGTGAAGTGCTGGTAAACCCGCAGTCCGAGCGCTTGCAGCAATTTCTTTGCGGCAGCCTGAAATAAGCGGTCTGCAACGCTGATTGCCGCGTTGCACCAGAATAGGTCATGCTGCGCCTCTATCGCAGCCTGACCAGGCACCCTCCGCCCGCAGCCTGCGGGCGCCTGACTCACCCAAGGTTTCGGACCTCTGCTAATGACCACCCAGCGAATCGGTTTTCTCATCTGGCCCAGCACCAAGGCCTTGACCCTGGCGCTGGCCGAAGAGGTCTTGCAGGTGGCCCAGAAGGTGCACCCGGACGTCGTCTACGAGTTGCTGTTCCTGCAGGCCGAAGCGCCCTGCGAGCAGGCCTGGCGGCTGCCGGGCGAGGCCTGGACCGGTCGCCTGGAGGGGTGCCAGAAGCTGTTTTTGCTGGCTGACGAACCGCCCCAGGCGGTCGGTGCTGCGCTGGGCAGCGCGCTCAAGCAATTGGTGCGCTCCGGTTGCGTGGTGGGTGGCCTGTCGGCGGGTGTGTACCCGCTGGCCCAGCTGGGGTTGCTGGATGGCTACCGTGCTGCGGTGCACTGGCGTTGGCAGGATGATTTTGCCGAGCGTTTCCCCAAGGTCATTGCCACCAGTCACCTGTTCGACTGGGACCGTGATCGACTGACCGCCTGTGGCGGCATGTCGGTGCTGGATCTGTTGCTGGCAGTGCTGGCGCGTGATCACGGTGCCGAGTTGGCTGGCGCGGTGTCTGAGGAACTGGTGGTGGAGCGGATTCGCGAGGGTGGCGAGCGCCAGCGTATTCCGTTGCAGAACCGTCTGGGCTCCAGTCATCCGAAGCTGACCCAGGCGGTATTGCTGATGGAGGCCAACATCGAGGAACCGTTGACCACCGATGAGATCGCCCAACATGTGTGCGTATCGCGCCGCCAGTTGGAGCGGATCTTCAAGCAGTACCTCAATCGGGTGCCGAGCCAGTATTACCTGGAGCTGCGCTTGAACAAGGCGCGTCAGATGCTGATGCAGACCAGCAAGTCGATCATCCAGATCGGCTTGTCGTGCGGGTTCTCGTCGGGGCCGCATTTTTCCAGTGCGTACCGCAACTTCTTTGGCGCAACGCCACGCGAAGACCGCAACCAGCGTCGCAGCAACAGCCCGTTCGAGCTGTCGTCGGCGCCCGCCGAGCGCGGCTGATCCCGTATCGCGTCGTCTGCTTCGCCGGCAAGGCCGCGCCTACAGGTTTGAAGAGCGCTGCGAAAGCCTGTGGGAGTTGGCCTGCCAGCGAAGAAACCCGCGCAAATCTGTGCGTGACACAATCTCCCCACCACCACGCCGCACCGTTTAAACTGCGCCTTTGCGACCCTATTTGTCGCATTGCCGAAAGCCTTGGCAAAACCGGGTTTGGCGCTATAAGAAGTTGTCGCTTGGCGGCAAGGTCGTGCGCTCATCTGTCCTTACAATCCCCCCATCGCTCGCCAGTTCCAGGCAGGCGTTCCTCTTCAGGAGACTCCGATGTCCGTTGAGCAAGCTCCGGTGCAACGCGCCGATTTCGACCAGGTAATGGTCCCCAACTATGCGCCGGCCGCTTTCATTCCCGTGCGTGGCGAGGGGTCCCGTGTCTGGGACCAGTCGGGGCGCGAGCTGATTGATTTCGCCGGCGGTATCGCCGTCAACGTCCTCGGGCACGCCCACCCGGCGCTGGTCGGCGCGCTGACCGAACAGGCCAACAAGCTGTGGCACGTGTCCAACGTGTTCACCAACGAGCCGCCTTGCGCCTGGCCCACAAGCTGGTCGATGCCACCTTCGCCGAGCGTGCATTCTTCTGCAACTCCGGCGCCGAAGCCAACGAGGCCGCCTTCAAGCTGGCCCGTCGCGTCGCCCACGACCGCTTCGGCCCTGAAAAGCACGAGATCATCGCCACCGTCAACAGCTTCCACGGGCGCACCCTGTTCACCGTGAGCGTCGGCGGGCAGCCGAAGTACTCCGACGGTTTCGGCCCGAAGATCACTGGCATCAGCCATGTGCCGTACAACGACCTGGAAGCGCTCAAGGCGCAGATCACCGACAAGACCTGCGCCGTGGTGATCGAACCGATCCAGGGCGAGAGCGGTGTGGTACCGGCTGACAAGGCCTACCTGCAAGGTGCGCGTGAGCTGTGCGACCAGCACAACGCACTGTTGATCTTCGACGAAGTGCAGACCGGTGTCGGGCGTACTGGCGAGCTGTTCGCCTATATGCATTACGGCGTCACCCCGGACATCCTCACCAGCGCCAAGAGCCTGGGCGGTGGTTTTCCGATTGCCGCGATGCTGACCACCGAAGCGCTCGCCAAGCACCTGGCCGTGGGTACCCACGGCACCACCTATGGCGGCAATCCGCTGGGCTGCGCCGTGGCGGCCGCGGTACTGGACGTGGTCAACACGCCTGAAGTGCTGGCCGGGGTCAAAGCCAAGCATGAGCGTTTCAAGACCCGCCTGGAAAAGATCGGCCAGCAATATGGCCTGTTCACCCAGGTGCGCGGCATGGGCCTGCTGATCGGTTGCGTGCTGTCCGATGCCTGGAAAGGCAAGGCCAAGGACATTTTCAATGCCGCCGAGAAAGAGGGCCTGATGGTGCTGCAAGCTGGCCCCGACGTGGTGCGCTTCGCCCCGAGCCTGGTGGTCGAAGACGCCGACATCGATGAAGGCCTGGACCGCTTCGAGCGCGCCGCCGCTGCACTGACCAAGGCCTGATAGCGCCTTGCGTCCTTCGCTGGCCTGTGAGGGCCGGCGAAACCGATTTCCGTAGCCTGTGCCCACGGCACGCGCCGCTTTTTCTGTGCCGACGACTGTCGGCCCGTTTTTCCCGAAAGGAGTGACACCATGCTGGTGATGCGCCCCGCGCAAATGGCTGACCTGGGTGAAGTACAGCGTCTGGCCGCGGACAGTCCCATTGGTGTCACGTCCTTGCCGGACGATGCCGGTCGCCTGGGCGACAAGATTGCCGCCTCCGAGACGTCGTTTGCCGCCGAGGTCAGCTTCAATGGCGAAGAAAGTTACTTCTTCGTGCTCGAAGACAGCACCACCGGCAAGCTGGTCGGCTGTTCGGCCATCGTGGCCTCGGCCGGCTACTCCGAGCCGTTCTACAGCTTTCGCAACGAGACCTTCGTGCACGCCTCGCGCGAGCTGAAGATCCACAACAAGATCCATGTGCTCTCGCAGTGCCACGACCTGACCGGCAACAGCCTGCTGACCAGCTTCTACGTATTGCCCGAACTGGTCGGTACCGGCTGGGCCGAACTCAACTCCCGTGGTCGGCTGCTGTTCATGGCGGCACACCCGGAGCGCTTTGCCGAGTCGGTGGTGACCGAGATCGTCGGCTACAGCGACGAGCAGGGCGACTCGCCGTTCTGGGATGCCATCGGGCGCAACTTCTTCGACCTCAACTACGCCGCCGCCGAGCGCTGTGTGGCCTGAAGAGCCGTACCTTCCTGGCCGAGCTGATGCCGCATTACCCGATCTACGTGCCCTTGCTGCCGGACGCCGCGCAAGAGGCCATGGGCCAGGTGCACCCACGGGCGCAGATCACCTTCGACATCCTGATGCGCGAAGGCTTCGAGACCGATCACTACATCGACATTTTCGACGGTGGCCCGACCCTGCACGCACGGGTTTCCGGCATCCGCTCGATCGCCCAGAGCCGCGTGATGCCGGTCAAGCTGCACGACCAGCCGGTCAAGGGCGGGCGCCTGTACCTGGTCTCCAACGGCCAGTTGCAGGATTACCGCGCGGTGTTGCTGGAGCTGGACTGGGCGCCCGGCAAGCCGGTGCAGCTGAACCTGGCTGCCGCTGAAGCACTGGGTGTGGGCGAGGGCGCCAGCGTGCGTCTGGTCGCGGTCTGATACCTGGCTCATCCAGGTCGAGTTTCGCAGGTGCCCGCAGGCGCCTGCCCGAGGAGATAGCATGATTGTTCGTCCCGTACGCAGCAGTGATTTACCTGCGCTGATCGAGCTGGCGCGCAGCACCGGCACCACCGGCCTGACCACCTTGCCAGCCAATGAGGAACGCCTGGCCCACCGGGTGGCCTGGGCCGAGAAGACCTTCCGCGGTGAAGCCGAGCGTGGCGATGCCGACTACCTGTTCGTGCTCGAGAACGACGAAGGCGAGGTGGTGGGGATCTCTGCCATCGCCGGTGCCGTGGGCTTGCGTGAGCCCTGGTACAACTATCGCGTTGGCCTGACGGTCAGCGCATCCCAGGAACTGGACATCTATCGCGAGATCCCGACGCTGTTCCTGGCCAACGACCTGACCGGCAACTCCGAGCTGTGCTCGCTGTTCTTGCGCAGCGACTACCGCACCGGCCTCAATGGTCGCTTGCTGGCCAAGGCACGGTTGTTGTTCATTGCCGAGTTCAGCGAATTGTTCGGCAACAAGATCATCGCCGAGATGCGCGGCATGTCCGACGAGCACGGCCGTTCGCCGTTCTGGGAAAGCCTGGGCCGGCACTTCTTCAAGATGGAGTTCAGCCAGGCCGACTACCTCACCGGGGTGGGCAACAAGGCCTTCATCGCTGAACTGATGCCCAAGTTTCCGCTGTATACCTGCTTTCTGTCACAAGCCGCACGCAACGTGATCGGCCGTGTGCACACCGATACCGAGCCGGCGCTGGCCATGCTGCAGGGCGAAGGCTTCAGTTACCAGGGCTATGTCGACATCTTCGATGCCGGCCCGGCCGTTGAATGCCAGACCAGCAAGATTCGTGCAGTGCACGACAGCCAGGCGCTGGTGCTGGCCATCGGCACGCCGGGCGACGACGCCACACCCTTCATCATGCACAACCGCAAACGCGAAGACTGCCGTATCACGGCTGCGCCGGCACGCCTGGCAGCAGGCACCCTGGTGGTCGACCCGCAGACCGCCAAGCGCCTGCGCCTGAGCGCCGGTGACCAGGTGCGCGCGGTACCCCTGTCCGCTGCCCGGGAGAGCAAATAATGACTACTCACTACATCGCCGGCACCTGGCAGGCAGGCCAGGGTGAAGCCTTGCAGTCGCTGGACCCGGTCAGCCAGAAGGTGATCTGGCAAGGGCAGGGCGCTGGCGCCGCGCAAGTCGATGCCGCGGTTCAGGCTGCCCGTGAGGCATTCCCCGCGTGGGCCCGACAATCACTGGAGGCACGCATTGCTGTGCTTGAAGCCTTTGCCGTCAGCCTCAAGGCGCATGCCGACGAACTGGCCCATTGCATTGGCGAAGAAACCGGCAAACCGTTGTGGGAAGCCAGTACCGAAGTGACCAGCATGGTCAACAAGGTGGCGATCTCGGTGCAAAGCTACCGTGAGCGTACCGGCGAGAAGAGTGGTCCGCTGGCCGATGCCACGGCTGTGCTGCGGCATAAACCGCATGGCGTCGTGGCCGTGTTCGGGCCTTACAACTTCCCCGGCCATCTGCCCAACGGGCATATCGTGCCGGCGTTGCTGGCCGGCAATAGCGTGGTATTCAAGCCGAGCGAGCTGACCCCGAAAGTGGCCGAGCTGACAGTCAAGTGCTGGATCGAGGCGGGCCTGCCCAGTGGTGTGCTCAACCTGGTGCAAGGCGCGCGCGAAACCGGCGTGGCGCTGGCCGCCAACCCTGGTCTGGATGGTTTGTTCTTTACTGGCTCCAGCCGTACCGGCAATGCGCTGCACCAGCAATTCGCCGGCCGTCCGGACAAGATTCTGGCCCTGGAAATGGGCGGCAACAATCCCCTGGTGGTCGATCAGGTCCAGGACCTGGATGCCGCCGTTTACACCATCATCCAGTCGGCATTCATTTCTGCCGGCCAACGCTGTACCTGTGCGCGCCGTCTGCTGGTACCACAAGGCGCCTGGGGTGACCGTTTGCTGGCGCGTCTGGTGGCGGTGAGCCAGACCCTTTCGGTGGGGGTGTTCGATCAGCAACCGGCACCGTTCATGGGCTCGGTAATTTCCCTGGCGGCGGCCAAGGCCTTGCTGGACGCCCAGGCCGATCTGCTGGCCAATGGCGCACAGGCCTTGTTGACGATGACCCAGCCGCATGAGGGCGGCGCATTGCTGACTCCGGGCATTCTGGATGTCACAGCCGTGGCGGGGCGCCCTGATGAAGAGTTCTTCGGGCCGTTGCTGCAGGTGATCCGCTACAGCGATTTCGAGGCGGCGATTGCCGAGGCCAACAATACCCAGTACGGCCTGGCCGCAGGTTTGCTGTCGGATTCGGCCGCGCGCTACCAGCAGTTCTGGCTGCAAAGCCGCGCTGGCATCGTCAACTGGAACAAGCAGTTGACCGGTGCGGCCAGCAGCGCGCCGTTCGGTGGTGTAGGCGCCAGCGGCAACCATCGTGCCAGCGCTTACTATGCGGCCGATTACTGTGCATATCCGGTCGCTTCGCTGGAAACCGCCAGCCTTGTACTGCCCGCTACGCTGACGCCGGGCGTCACCCTATAACAACAGGTTCACGGAGCCTTAGCCGATGAAATCGTTTGAAGTGAATTTTGATGGTCTGGTGGGACCGACGCACAACTACGGCGGGCTGTCGTTCGGCAACGTCGCCTCGCAGAGCAATAGCCAGCAGGCGTCGAACCCGCGTGAAGCAGCGCGTCAGGGCCTGGCGAAAATGAAGGCGCTGATGGAAATGGGCTTCCAGCAGGGTGTATTGGCCCCGCAGGAGCGCCCTGATGTGGCGGCACTGCGCCGCCTTGGCTTTGGCGGCACCGACGCCCAGGTCATCCAGCGTGCGGCCAAAGAGGCCATGCCATTGCTGGTGGCCAGTTGCTCGGCATCGAGCATGTGGGTGGCCAACGCCGCCACGGTGAGCCCGAGTGCGGATACCGCCGATGCTCGCGTGCATTTCACCGCCGCCAACCTCAATTGCAAGTACCACCGCAGCATCGAGCACCCCACCACCAGCCGTGTATTGGGGGCGATGTTCGCCAACCCGCAGCATTTTGCTCATCACGCGGCGTTGCCTGCCGTGGCGCAGTTCGGCGATGAAGGCGCGGCCAATCACACACGCTTCTGCCGCGCCTATGGCGAGGCCGGCGTCGAGTTCTTCGTGTTCGGACGCAGTGCATTCGATGCCCGCTACCCGGCACCGCAGAAGTACCCGGCGCGCCAGACCCTGGAAGCGTCGCAGGCAGTTGCCCGGCTGCACGGCCTGAGCGATGACGGTGTGGTCTATGCTCAGCAGAACCCGGCAGTGATCGATCAGGGCGTGTTCCATAACGACGTGATCGCCGTCGGCAACGGCGAGGTGCTGTTCTATCACGAAGACGCGTTCCTCGACACCGAGGCGATGCTGGCCGAGCTGCAGGCTAAACTGACCAGGTGCGGCGCCAGCTTCAAGGCCATCTGTGTACCGCGGGCCCAGGTGACGGTCGAGGATGCAGTGCGCTCGTACCTGTTCAACAGCCAGTTGCTGTCCCGCGAGGACGGTTCGATGCTGCTGATCGTGCCGGAAGAGTGCCGCAACAACGAGCGAGTCTGGGCTTACCTGTCGGCGCTGACCGGCCAGGGCGGCCCAGTGGCCGAGGTCAAGGTCTTCGACCTCAAGCAGAGCATGCAGAACGGTGGCGGCCCCGCGTGCCTGCGCTTGCGTGTGGCGCTAAATGAAACGGAACTGGCGGCGGTGAACCCAGGGGTTATCATGACTGCGCCGTTGTACGACACCCTGACCCAATGGGTCGACAAGCACTACCGCGACAGCCTGAGCGAACGTGACCTGGCCGACCCGCAGTTGTTGCTGGAGTGTCGCACGGCACTGGATGAGCTGACCCAGATTCTCAAGCTGGGTTCGGTCTATCCGTTCCAACTCCAACCTTGAAAGAGAATTCGATTATGTCCGACACCCTGCAGCTGATTCTTGAAGATGACGACGGCACCCAGCTGGAAACGTCCTGCACCCGTTTTGCCGTGGTCTGGCAGGGCAAGGAGGTATGGATTCAGCAGGACGGCCGTGGCCAACTGCTGATCGGGGTCGATGTCGAAGAAGGTGATGCCGAATACGCCAACCTGCTGCTGCGTCCGCTGGCCACCAACCTGGTCAGCCTGCAACTTGAAATGGAGCCGGCAGATGCTGGCGAAGACGACGATCATGTCCACGGTCCCGATTGCGGGCACCAACACTAAGGAACATCGCCTATGCTCGCCCTCGGCAAACTGCTTGACCTGACCCTTGCCGGTCGTGAACCGGCAGAGAAGACCCAGCTCACTGTCGAGGGCGTGCGCATGCGCTGGCTTGGGGAGGGGGCGCTTGAAGTGAGCCCGCCCGAAGCCCGTGACAATGGCATGAGCCTGCTGCTGTCAGCGGGTATCCACGGCAACGAGACGGCGCCGATCGAGCTGCTGGACGAACTGCTGCATGGTATTGCCAGGGGCGAGATCAAGCCGCAGGCGCGAATCCTGTTCCTGTTTGGCAACCCTGAGGCGATGCGCACGGGCGCGCGCTACATCGAGCACGACGTCAACCGGCTGTTCAATGGCCGTCATGAGCAGTCCAGCGGTGTAGAAGCATTGCGGGCCTGCGCATTGGAGCGTCTGGCAACGACCTTTTTCAGTGTGCAGGGGCGTACCCGTTTGCACTATGACCTGCATACCGCCATTCGCGGATCGAAGATCGAGCAGTTTGCGCTGTATCCCTACAAGGAAGGTCGTCAGCACTCGCGCCGCGAACTGGCGCGCTTGCGTGCTGCGGGCATGGAGGCGGTGCTGTTGCAGAGCAAGCCGTCGATCACCTTTAGCGCGTTTACCTACGAAACCCTCGGTGCCGAAGCCTTCACGCTGGAACTGGGCAAGGCACGGCCTTTCGGCCAGAACAACGAGATCAAGCTGGACTTGCTGCAGGCGCGGCTCAGGCAGATCATCGAGGGCAACGAGCCGCAAGAGGGTGATGCTCTCGATGGCTTGCAACTGTTCAGTGTGGCTCGCGAGATCATCAAGCACAGCGATAGCTTCCACCTGCACTTGCCGGCGGACATCGAGAATTTTTCGGAGTTGTCACAGGGGTATCTGCTGGCCGAGGACCTGGCCGAGACACGCTGGATTGTCGAGGAGGAGGGCGCGCGGATCATTTTCCCCAACCCCAAGGTCAAGAACGGCTTGCGTGCGGGGATCCTGATCGTGCCCACCTCGGCCGAGCAGTTGGGCTGAGGCAGGGGGCGCTTCGCCGACCTTGCCGGCGAAGCGTTGATGCTATCAGCCCGCCATCTTCTGCGGTACTTCATTGCGGCGCAGCGAGCGCAGCTTGAGCAATGTGTCGGCGCAGGTCACGGCCGCTTCTGCACCCTTGTGCACGAAATGCTCGAAGAAGAACTTCTGATGCTCGTCGCCGGCATGGAAGTGGTGCGGGGTGAGGACCACCGAGAACACCGGTACTTCGGTTTCCAGTTGTACCTGCATCAGGCCGCTGATCACCGACTGGGCGACGAACTCGTGACGGTACAGGCCGCCATCGACCACCAGGCCCGCCGCAACGATGCCGGCGTAACGACCGCTACGGGCCAGCAGCTTGGCGTGCAGCGGGATCTCGAAGGCCCCGCCCACTTCATAAAAATCGATATCGCCCAGTTGATAGCCCTGCTTGGCCATCTCCTCGACGAAACCCTTGCGGCTCTGATCAACAATATCCTTGTGCCAGCAGGCCTGGACGAAGGCGATGCGCTCGTTGTGGTGGCCTTTGCTGTCGATCGGGGTAGCTTGCATTGAAACGGACTCCTGTTTGTATGAGAAACAGGGCAGTGGATCGAAGGGGATTGTCGTTGCGCAGCTGTGCAGACGCAGGCACTCGCGTACCGATCCCGCTCTCTCTTTATCCGGACTATGACCGTCGGCCCCGGGATCACACCGAGTCTGCTGACCTTGCAGGATGGCCTGCAAGCGCTCGCGGGCTATGCGCAGTGCGCAATTACCGCCGGTGGGGAGTTGCACCCCGCCCTGAGAACGTTGCGCCAGTCGCTGGCGGCGCACATGTTGTAGCACAGTTGTCAGTTAAACGTATAGCCTGCTAACGAAACCGTGTCGGATGAAGGTCATTTCATCCTGATTGCGGGTTTCTATCGTATAAACACACTGCAACAGGCCATCAGGCTAGATATAATGCGGCCCTTTGCCGTCGTTTCGTCAATTTGACGCAGGCCGCCGTTTCCGTGGAAGAACCTATGAAAAGCGCAGAAATCCGTGAAGCCTTCCTTCGCTTCTTCGAAGAGCAGGGACATACCCGAGTTGCCTCCAGCTCCTTGATTCCGGGCAACGACCCGACCCTGCTGTTCACCAACGCGGGGATGAACCAGTTCAAGGACTGCTTCCTTGGCCAGGAAAAGCGCGCCTACACACGCGCAACCAGCAGCCAGAAGTGCGTGCGTGCCGGTGGCAAGAACAGCGACCTGGAAAACGTCGGTTACACCGCGCGCCACCACACGTTCTTTGAAATGCTGGGTAACTTCAGTTTCGGCGACTATTTCAAGCGTGATGCCATCACCTACGCCTGGACCTTTCTCACCGGCGTGCTGAACCTGCCCAAGGACAAGCTCTGGGTCACGGTCTACGCCACCGATGACGAAGCGTACGACATCTGGACCCAGCAGATCGGTGTGCCGGCCGAGCGTATGGTGCGAATCGGTGACAACAAGGGCGCCCCGTATGCATCCGACAACTTCTGGACCATGGGCGATACTGGCCCATGCGGCCCTTGCACCGAGATCTTCTATGACCACGGCGCCGACATCTGGGGTGGCCCGCCAGGCTCGCCGGAAGAAGACGGCGACCGCTACATCGAGATCTGGAACAACGTCTTCATGCAGTTCAACCGCACTGCCGATGGCGTGCTGCACCCGCTGCCAGCACCGTCGGTGGACACCGGCATGGGCCTGGAGCGTATCAGTGCGGTCATGCAGCACGTGCACTCGAACTATGAAATCGACCTGTTCAGGAGCCTGCTGGGCGCCTCGGCAGCGGCGATCGGCTGCAGCAATGATGAGCAGTCCTCGCTCAAGGTCGTCTCGGACCACATTCGTTCGTGCGGTTTCCTGATCGCCGATGGCGTGCTGCCGTCCAATGAAGGTCGTGGCTATGTGCTGCGCCGCATCATTCGTCGCGCCTGCCGGCACGGCAACAAGCTGGGTGCCACCGGCAGCTTCTTCTACAAGATCGTTGCGGCACTGGTCGCCGAGATGGGCGAAGCCTTCCCGGAACTCAAGCAGCAGCAGGCCAATATCGAGCGTGTGCTCAAGGCTGAAGAAGAGCAGTTTGCCAAGACCCTGGAGCAGGGCCTGAAGATCCTCGAGCAGGACCTGGCCGAGCTCAAGGGCGACGTGGTGCCGGGCGATGTGGTGTTCAAGCTGTATGACACCTACGGTTTTCCGATGGACCTCACCGCCGATATCGCCCGTGAGCGCAGCCTGACCATCGACGAGGCAGGTTTCGAACGCGAGATGGAGGCCCAGCGCGAACGTGCGCGTTCGGCCAGCGCCTTCGGCCTGGACTACAACACCCTGGTCAAGGTTGATGTGGCCACCGAGTTCATGGGGTATACCGCCACCCAAGGCACTGCCAGCGTGGTTGCGCTGTACAAGGACGGCAAGGCCGTCGAGCAGTTGGGTGAAGGCGAGGAGGGCGTCGTGATCCTTGATCGCACGCCGTTTTACGCAGAGTCCGGTGGGCAGGTAGGTGACTGCGGTTACCTGCAGGCTGGCAACCTGCGCTTCGATGTACGTGATACCACCAAGACCGGTGGTGCATTCCTGCACCACGGCGTGGTGGCGACAGGCAGCCTGAAGGTAGGCGCTCAGGTCGAGGCCAAGGTCGATGCCGATGTGCAGCACGCCACTTCGCTGAACCACTCTGCCACCCACTTGCTGCACGCTGCGCTGCGTCAGGTGCTTGGTGAGCACGTACAGCAGAAAGGCTCGCTGGTCGACAGCCAGCGCCTGCGTTTCGACTTCAGCCACTTCGAGGCGGTCAAGCCAGAGCAGCTCAAGGCGCTGGAAGACATCGTCAACCGCGAGGTGCGCAACAACACCGAGGTCAAAACCGAAGAAACCGATATCGAGACCGCCAAGCAGAAGGGCGCCATGGCGCTGTTCGGCGAGAAGTACGGCGACAGCGTGCGCGTGCTGAGCATGGGCGGTGATTTCTCCGTCGAGCTGTGTGGTGGCATCCACGCCAAGCGCACGGGTGACATCGGCTTGCTCAAGATCATCAGCGAAGGCGGTGTGGCCTCGGGCGTACGCCGCATCGAGGCGGTCACTGGTGCTGCGGCGCTGGCTTACCTCAATGGCGCTGAAGAGCAGCTCAAGGAGGCAGCCCAGTTGGTCAAGGGGAGTCGCGAGAACCTGATCGACAAGCTTTCGGCGGTCATCGAGCGCAATCGTCAGCTGGAAAAGCAACTGGAACAACTGCAGGCCAAGGCCGCCAGTGCCGCCGGTGACGATCTGTCCTCCAGCGCGGTCGAGGTCAAGGGCGTCAAGGTGCTGGCTGCACGCCTCGACGGCCAGGATGGCAAGGCGTTGCTGGCGCTGGTCGACCAGTTGAAGAACAAACTCGGCCGCGCAGTGATCCTGCTCGGCAGTGTCCACGAAGACAAGGTCGTACTGGTCGCAGGCGTGACCAAGGACCTGACTGGCCAACTCAAAGCCGGTGATTTGATGAAGCAAGCCGCTGCGGCGGTGGGTGGCAAAGGTGGTGGACGTCCGGACATGGCGCAAGGCGGTGGCGTGGATGCCGCGGCGCTGGATGCTGCACTGGCGTTGACTGTCCCATTCGTAGAGCAGGGTGTCTGAGGCGCCCGGTGGCCCGTCGTCTAGTGGCGGGCCCTGGCGTTGAATGAAGAATGTGTTTATAGGGTGCCCTTCACGGGCTGAGGCGGCTTTGAAATGGCGTTGATCGTACAGAAATTTGGCGGCACCTCGGTTGGCACGGTCGAACGGATCGAGCAGGTCGCCGACAAGGTGAAGAAGTTCCGCGAAGCCGGCGATGACCTGGTGGTTGTGCTGTCGGCAATGAGCGGCGAAACCAATCGTCTGATCGAATTGGCCAAGCAGATCAGTGATCAGCCGGTGCCACGCGAGCTGGACGTGATCGTGTCCACGGGCGAGCAGGTGACGATTGCCTTGCTGGCCATGGCGCTGATCAAGCGCGGCGTGCCAGCGGTGTCCTACACCGGTAACCAGGTCCGTATTCTCACCGACAGTGCGCACAACAAGGCGCGCATCCTGCAGATCGACGATCAGAAGATCCGCGCCGACCTCAAGGCCGGTCGCGTGGTGGTGGTTGCCGGTTTCCAGGGTGTCGATGAGCACGGCAGCATCACCACGCTGGGGCGCGGTGGCTCCGATACCACCGGCGTCGCCCTGGCGGCTGCGCTGAAGGCGGATGAGTGCCAGATCTATACCGATGTCGATGGGGTGTACACCACCGACCCGCGTGTGGTGTCGCAGGCGCAGCGGCTGGACAAGATCACTTTCGAAGAGATGCTGGAAATGGCCAGCCTCGGTTCCAAGGTGTTGCAGATCCGTGCCGTCGAGTTCGCCGGCAAGTACAACGTTCCGCTGCGCGTACTGCACAGCTTTCAAGAGGGTCCCGGGACCCTCATTACAATTGATGAAGAGGAATCCATGGAACAGCCGATCATTTCCGGCATCGCCTTCAACCGCGATGAAGCCAAGCTGACCATTCGCGGCGTACCGGATACCCCGGGCGTGGCGTTCGGGATTCTGGGCCCCATCAGTGCCGCGAACATCGAAGTCGACATGATCGTGCAGAACGTGTCGCACGATAACACCACCGATTTCACCTTCACGGTGCACCGTAACGATTACGACAAGGCGCAAAAGGTGCTGGGCGAAACCGCCCTGAAGCTCAACGCCCGTGAAGTGATCGGTGATACCAAGATCGCCAAGGTTTCGATCGTCGGTGTCGGCATGCGTTCGCATGCCGGTGTCGCAAGCCGCATGTTCGAGGCGCTGGCCAAAGAGAGCATCAACATCCAGATGATCTCCACCTCGGAGATCAAGGTGTCTGTGGTCATCGAAGAGAAGTACCTGGAACTGGCTGTGCGTGCGCTGCACACCGCCTTCGAGCTCGACGCACCGTCCCGTCAGGGCGAGTAAGCGTCATCCCACCTTTGGGCGCGGCCTGGCCGCGCCCTTCGTGTTTTTGAGCAGTGCAAGAACACTGTGGGTTCGCCCGCACTGGTCAATACTTAGGCGTAGGTCGACAACCGTCCTGGTTGTAGGTTGAAGCCCTTTTTTTTGCAGACTGTTGTCCCTGAACTGAATTGCGTGAGGAGAAAGGTATGTTGATTCTGACTCGTCGGTGCGCAGAGAGCCTGATAATTGGCGATGGCGAAATCACCGTGACCGTGCTCGGTGTCAAAGGAAACCAGGTACGGATCGGTGTGAATGCGCCCAAGGAAGTGGCTGTGCACGTGAGGAAATCTACCTTCGGATCAAGAAAGAGAAGGACGAAGAACCAAGCCTTTAATTTTTATCGATATTTTTTTAAAAAAGGGTTTGCAAACGGGGAGGGCTCTGGTTATAGTACGCCCCGTGTTGCGGAGAGGTGGCCGAGTGGCCGAAGGCGCTCCCCTGCTAAGGGAGTATACCTCACAAGGGTATCGGGGGTTCGAATCCCCCCTTCTCCGCCATTATTCATGTAGGGCGCTGTAATCTTGCTTCAAACGCTAAGTCGTTGAAATTAAACGAAAAAGTGATTGGCAAATCGATTAAGCGGTCTATAATGCGCGGCAACAAATGCACTCGTAGCTCAGCTGG
>NZ_JAAHBU010000016.1 GCF_010671725.1 Pseudomonas brassicae
GGCCTGTGAGATTTGAGTTGTAAGCCTTGGTGGTTCGGCAGCAGATTGCGGTGGGGCCGTCAGCCCAGCCACAGATCCCAGTGCCCCCCAAAAAGCCCCATCCCCTCCACCCCCGAATCAGGGGACTCGCTGGGCCAGTTTCCCCAACTGATCTCACCTTCAAAACACAAGCCACTGATAAACAACAACTTTCACACATGGCGCGGCCCTTGCAACCCCCTCGCAAACGACCCACCGCACGACCTGAGGCACGCCCCGATGATCACGATCAAAGGCAATGTCCTGACCCCTCTGATGCAACTGGCGCTGTGCATGCTCGGCCTGCAGTCCTTCGCCGAAGCCGCGATCCGCTGCGAACGTACCCTGGTGGCGAACGTCGTCGCCTTCGACCAACCCATGATGTTCAACCGCCTCGGCGCTCAGAATGCCAACGGTATGATGTTCGCCCTGCGCCGCGATGTGGTCGACGAGCACAATGTCTCGCTGGCCCAGGGGGGCGCCGCAGTGCCAGGCAAGGTCTCGCTGCGCCCCGACAAGCGCCCCCGGCCAATCGTGCTGCGGGTCGCCGCCGGGGAGTGCCTGACGGTCAACCTGCACAACCTGCTGGCCTACCAGGCCAACCCCAACAAGCACCTCACCGATGAACACCTGGACCCGATCGTCGACGACCAGGTCACCGATCGCCATGTAGGCTTCCAGGTCAACGGCCTGCAAGCGGTGAACAGCATCGGCGATATCGCCGCCAACACCGGGCGCAACGCCAATTTCCTGGTCGCCCCAGGCGCGACCCGCAGCTACACCCTCTACGCCGAGCGCGAAGGGGCGTTCGCTGCCACCAGCAAAGGCGCTACCTTCGGCGGTGAGGGCGCAGCCGGCAACGTCGCCAACGGCCTGTTCGGCCAGGTGATCGTGGTGCCCAAGCTGGGGCGCACCTACCGCAATACCCTGACCGAAGAAGAAATGCGCATGAGCACCACCGGTCGCGCCCCCACCGGGCAGCCGGTGGTGGACTACCAGGCGCGCTACCCGCAACGCGAGCCATGGGTCAGCGAGGGCAAGGCGGGCATGCCGATCATCGCTATGGTCGATGGCAGCGAGATCATCTCCAGCGAAGCCGACGCCATCGTCATGGGCCCCAACGCCGACGGCAGCTTCCCAGCCTCGACCTACCCACTGGAAAGCGTGGGCAAACGCAACCCGGCGCTGCCCAACCGGCTGGAACCGTTTCGCGATTTCTCGTCGGTGTTTACCGATGAGGCGGCCGTGACCCAGGCCTTCCCCGGCTACTGGGCCGACCCGGTGATGGGGCACGTGCTCGAACCGACCCGCGACTCGTTCATGATCAACTACGGCTCCGGCGGCATGGGCGCCGAGGTAGTGGCCAACCGGCTCGGCGTGGGCCCGATGCACGACTGCCTGTCGTGTGCCTATGAAGAGTTCTTCCTCAGCTCGCACACCGTGGGCGATGTGGCCATGCTGGTGGACGTGCCGGCCAACGTCGGCCTGGAAAACATCCGCCCCGGCGAGGTGCCCGACCCCAAGGACACGGGGGTCAAGGCGAGCATGGCGCTGTACCCCTCGGAGCCGGCCAACGTCAACCACAGCTACATCGGCGACTTCGTCAAGTTCCGCAACAGCCACCATGGCCACGAGCAGCACATCTTCCACCTGCACGGCCACCAGTGGCTGTTCAACCCCAACGACGACAATTCCGACTATGTCGACGCTCAGGGCATCGGCCCGGGCGTGGGCTACACCTATGAGATCGCCAATGGCGGGTCGGGCAACCGCAACCGCGTGGCGGGCGATGCGATCTACCACTGCCATTTCTACCCGCACTTCGCCCAGGGCATGTGGAGCATGTGGCGTGTGCATGATGTGTTCGAGGAAGGTACCCGCCTGGAAGTGTCCGAACAGGGCGCCGATGGCTACCACAGCCAACCCTGGGCCTTGCGCAGTGGCAAGCCGGTGGCCGGTGCACGGGCCTTGCCCGATGGCGAGATTGTCGCGGGCACGCCGATTCCTGCGGTGGTGCCGCTGCCGGGCAAGGCCATGGCGCCGATGCCAGGCAAGGTCGCCGTGGTGCCGAAAATGGCCCAGACCCTGGTCGCCGAACACGACCACGAAGACGGCGAGGAGGAGGGTGACGATGACAGCGGCCAGCATGAGGGCGCACTCAAGGCCATCGGCTCGCTGGTGCTGGTGGACCGTAGCGAAGCCAACCGCAACGCCGACGGCAGCCTGAAGAACCCCGGCTATCCGTTCTGGATCGGCGGCATGGAAAGCACCGTGGGCCAACGCCCACCCACCCCGCCACTGGACATGCTCGACCCGGCCAAGGCGCGTGCCCTGCGTGACAGCGGTAACCCGCTGTGGGCCAACCTCGACCCGGCCCAGGTCGACGGCTGGGACGGCGGCCTGCCGCGCCATGCGCTGGACGGCGTCGCCGCCGGAGGCGAGGCGACGGTGACCACCACCGCGCTGGATTTCTCCAAGCAGATCACCCGCGCCAAGGCGGTGTTCCTGCCCGAGGAGGGCACCGAGGTGGAACAGGCGGCCATGGCCTATCACGCCAAGCTCAACCACCCGAGCTTCGCGCTGTTGCCAGGCAGCCAACTGGTGGCACGCGACTTCCGTACCAACGGTGCACCGCCCACGGCGGGTGCGCCGTATTACGAACCGTGCATGGACGACCGCGCCAAACGCCTGACCCAGTCCTCCGGCGCGGGCGAGTTCAACAGCGGCGAGCGCCTGGACGCCATGAGTTTCAGCGGCACCTCGCCGTTCACCGCCGACCGGCCGCGCCTCTACAAAGGCGCCAACATCCAGTTCGACGCGGTGTACAACAAGGTCGGCTATCACTTCCCGCAGGCGCGCATCATCAGCCTGTGGGAAGACGCCTGGTCGGTGATCAACAAGCAGCGCCCGCCTGAACCCCTGGTGATGCGCATGAACACCTTCGACTGCGTGATGTACGTGCACACCAACCTGATCCCGTCGTACTACGAAATGGACGACTACCAGGTACGCACGCCCACCGACGTGATCGGCCAGCACATTCACCTGCCCAAGTGGGACCTGACCGCCGCCGACGGCTCGGCCAACGGCTGGAACTACGAAGACGGGATTCTCTCGCCCGGTACTGTGGTCGAGCGCATCGAGGCCATTCGCGACTTCAACGGCTGCCAGGCCGGCGACCCGCGCGACGGCACCGAACTGTGCCCGCACGCCAAGCAGCACCCGTTCTTCGGGCGCTACGGCCGGGCCGACTGGCTGGGCGCACGCACGGCCATGCAGCGCTGGTTCACCGACCCGGTGGTCAACGTGCACAACGTCGACCGTGGGCTGGGCACCATCTTCACCCACGACCACCTGGGCCCATCGACGCACCAGCAACTGGGGCTGTATGCCACCGTGCTGGCGGAACCGGCCAACTCCACCTGGTACCACGCCGAAACAGGCGAGCAACTGTACAACCCGGCCTTGCGCCAGGACGGCGGGCCGACCTCGTGGCAGGCCGTGATCGCCACCGGTGACCACGACAACGACGGTCGCAACGACAGCTACCGCGAGTTCTTCCTGGAATACAGCGACTTCCAGCACGCCTATGAAGCAGGTGTGTATGTGGGCGCAGGACCCGATGGTGTGCCCAATGCCCAGGCCTTCCCGGCCACCGCCGACAGTTTCCGCTACGCCATCAACCCGCCCGTGCGGCAGAAGGCGTCCAACCTGCTCGAAGCGGTGGTCGAGTCGCGCGGCGGCCTGTCCCCTGGCTGCCCGAGCCGGCCGTGCCCGCAGGCGATTTCGGTGGATGACCCCGGCATGTTCGTCGTCAACTACCGCAACGAGCCCCTGGCGCTGCGCGTGTACGACCCCAACAAGGTCGCCCCCGACGGCAAGCGCGGCATGCAGGCCGACGGCCTGGGCGGTGACCTGGCCTATGCCATGCAGAGCCGCACCGACCGTGCGATCCCGGCGATGAACCTGTCGCCGGCCGCGATCACCTCGGCAGTCGGCCCGACCGGCGGCACCACGCTGTTCCCGCCGCACATCAACAAGGCCGGTGCCGAGCCGGGTGACCCGTTCACGCCGATGCTGCGTACCTATTCGGGCGACAACGTGCGGCTGCGCATGCATGCCGGTGGCCATGAAGAGGAGCACAACGTGACCTTGCACGGGGTCAAGTGGCTGCAAAGCGGCTCGGGCTTCGGCAGCAGCTCCAACTCCGGCTGGCGCGCTTCGCAGATGATCGGTATCTCCGAACAGCTGGGCTTCATGTCGCCGGTGTCGATGCTGTCCAGCTCCGCGGCGCCCAACGGTGACTACCTGTACTCGCTTGACGCCGCCCTGGAAGGCTACTGGAACGGTATCTGGGGGGTGATGCGCAACTACACCAGCAGCCGCGCTGACCTGTTCGCGTTGCCCAACAACCCGCAACCGATGGGCGTGCGCAATACCGTGGCGTTCGACGGTATCTGCCCGCGCTACACCGCCAACCCCAACGGCATCGGCACCCGGCCGACCGTGCAGCGCAGCTACGAGGTGGTGGCGGCACTGGCCAACGACATCCTCGCCAACCCGCTGGGCGTGAGCATCAATGACCCCAGCGGGGTCGGCCAGCACGTGGGCGGGCCGCTCAAGGCCAATGGCGGCACCCTGATCTACAACAGCCGCACCACCAGCATTCCACAGGTGACGGTGGTGGACGAGGAGGACGGCGAAACCTTCACCCTCGGCGGCCATAGCGGCCCGCTGCACGACCCGACCGCTGTGCTGTACGTGCGCAAGGCCGACCTAGACCCGATTACCGGCAAGCTCAAGGCCGGTGTGCCGATCGAGCCGCTGGTATTGCGTGCCACTGCCGGCGACTGCATCAAGGTGACCCTGGAGAACCGCCTGCCGCTGGTGATGCCAGACCTGGCCAGCACCGCCGTGATGCAGAACGTGGTCAAGCGCGACCGCCATGGCAGCGAGGGCTCCACCGCGTTCAACAACAACCTGATGCGGCCGTCCAGCCATGTGGGCCTGCATGCGCAACTGCTGGCCTATGACGTGACCAGGTCCGATGGCGTCAACGTCGGCCAGAACCCGGTGCAGACCGTGCCGCCTCGGGCCGGCAACAGCGGCGCCTACCCCAGCAAGGTGTACCAGTACTACGCCGGGCACCTGGAGCGTGAAGGCAAGCCGGTGCTGCAACTGGGCCGTGCGGTGGACAACATCAACAACACCGCCATCGAGTTCGGCGGCCTCAACCTGACCCCGGCGGATGTGATCAAGCAGGGCCAGAAAGGCCTGGTGGGCGCCATGAGTATCCTGCCGCCAACCGCCACCTGGACCGAAGACACCGCCAGCCGTGCCTCGGCCACGGTGACGGTGAGCGGGCAGCCGGCCTACCGCGACTTCGCCACCGTGTGGCAACGCGCCCTCAACATGCGCTGGGCCGACGGGCGTCCGGTGGAGGGCATTGCCACCGAAGGCAACGGCGTACCAGGCGATCCGAAGGACAACTCGGGCATGGCCATCAACTACAAGAGCGAGCCGCTGTGGTTCCGCTTCGGCCTGGCCCCGGATGCGCCGTTCGGGCATGCCGACGGCAACGGCTGGGCCGATGTACCCAACGCCCACATGGCCTACAGCAACGCGCTGGTCGGCAGCGACCCGCAAACCCCGGTGCTGTGGGCCAAGCCCGGCCAGCCGTTCCGCACCCATGTGCTGATGCCCACCGGCGGCAGCCGCGGCGTGACCTTCCAGCTCGACGGGCACCTGTGGTCGCAGCATGCCTTCCAGGCCGAGAAGTCCGACCTGGGCGGCTACCCGATGAGCGCGCCAGGCATCGGCTCGGTGCGCTTCGCCTTCAACCCGCTGTCGATGTACATCGGTGCCCAGGAAAGTGTGCTGCCCGCCGCGCACTTCAGCTTCATGCACCCCAGCGCCGGGGGCGGCAATGGCGTGCCGGGCGACTACCTGTTCCGCGACTACGCCGCCTACGGCAATGCCTCGGGGCTGTGGGGGATCCTGCGGGTCACCAATGAAACACCGCCCGCAACGGCACCGGCGCAGTAATCAGGCAAGGGGGAGAAGGTCATGCACAAGAAGAATCGACCGCTGTACCTGGGGGCTGCTCGCCGGGGTGTTGCTGATGGGCGTGGGGGGCGGCCTATGAAAGCCTGTGGTGCGACCGCGCGGCGCCGATCGGCGCCAGCGCCGAGCCTGAAGGCGCGCACCGCCTCAGTCGCGACGGCGTGACCGTGGAGTTCGAGGCCCGGCCGTTGGTGGCCGCCGGCCGGGCTGGTGGAGGGCGGCTACGCCAACATCCGCTTCAAGGTCACCGAGCAGAGCACCGGGCAGCCGTTGTCCGGGGTCTCGCCAGGCGCCTGGATCGACCCGGCGCTGACCGGCGATGCCGCCCGCGACCGCGCCAAGAGCTGCAAGGCGCGCGTGGCGCTGTTTCTCAAGAGCAGTATCGGCGCACGGCCGTTGATGGACCTCAACAGCTACTTCCTGCTGGTGATGAACAAGGACGCCAGCCTCACCGTGATCGACCCGTCGGTCTCGGTGGGCGGCGTCACCAGTACCCTGGCGCGCATCGGCCTGAGCGCCGCGCCCATGGACTGGGTGGCCAGCAGCGACGACAAGCAGGTGTACGTGTCGATGCCCGAGGCCGGCAAGGTGGCGCTGGTGGACACCGCCACGTTTACCCTGCTCGACACGCTGGAGGCCGGCCAGCAACCGGTGCGCATGGCCCTGCAACCGGACCAGCGCCGGGTGTGGGTGGGCAACAACGCCAGCGACCCGGCCCACAGCGGGGTGACCGCCATCGACGTGAAAACCCGCAAGGCCGTCGGGTTCTTCGCCACCGGTGCCGGGCATCACGAAATCGCCTTCAGCCAGGACTCGCGCTATGTGTTCGTCAGCAACCGTGACAGCGCCACCCTCAGCGTGATCGACGCCAGCGACCTGAGCCTGGCCAAGACCCTGAAGGTCGGCCCGCACCCGCTGTCGGTGGCCTATTCGGCGCTGTCGCAAGCGGTGTACGTGGCCGATGGGCGTGACGGCAGCATCAGTGTCATCGATGCGCGCAGCCACGCCGTGCGCACCCGCATCCAGGCCGAACAGGGCCTGGGCCCGATGCGCTTCAGCAACGACGGGCGCTTCGGCATTGCCCTCAATACCCTGGAAAACCGCGCGGTGGTGATCGACGCCAGCAATGACCGGCAGGTGCACAACCTCGAGGTCTCGGCCGAGCCCTACCAGGTCACCTTCACCTCGGCCTATGCCTATATCCGCGGGCTGGCCTCGCCCAAGGTCACCATGATCAACCTGTCGACCCTGGGCGAAGGCCGCCAGCCGATCATCCAGGGCTTCGATGCCGGGCCGGCCGCACCGCGCCAGGCCGGCGACCTGCCGCTGGCCCAGGGCCTGACCACGGCGCGTGACGAGAACTCGGTGTTCGTGGTCAACCCGGTGGACAACACCACCTACTTCTACGCCGAAGGCATGAACGCGCCGATGTCCGGCTACGCCAACCGCGGCCACAGCGCCCGCGCGGCACTGGTCATCGACCGCAGCCTGCGCGAAGAGGCGCCGGGGGTCTACAGCTCGACGGTCAAGCTGCCGGCGGCGGGCAACTTCGACGTGGCGTTCCTGCTCAACCAGCCGCAGATCATCCACTGCTTCAGCACCCAGGTGGCGGCGTCGCCCACCGCGCCGCACCGCCAGACGCCACGGGTGGAGTTTCTCAACGACCGCCCGACGGTGCAGCAGGGCAGCCCGTTCGTGGCGCGCTTTCGCCTGGTCGAAGGCAGCGGCGAACCGCGTCGGGGCGTGCCGGACCTGACCTTGCGCTACTTCCTCGCACCGTCCTCACGGGCACTGAACAGCACGGTACGCGAGCTGGGCGACGGGGTGTACGAAGCGCCGTTGCAACTGGCCGAGGCCGGCGCCTGGTACCTGCACGTGCAGGCGCCGTCGCTGGGCAGTGCGTTTGCCGAGAAAAACTACACCAGCCTGCGGGTGCTGCCCGCCAAGGCCCAGTGACCCACTGAACGACACGCGAGGAATGCGCGATGAAGCCAATCGAAGCTTGCAGAGTGTTTGCCCTGTGCCTGTGTACCCTGGGCGCGGCCGTGGCCCACGCCCATGGCGGCGCGGACCATGCCGGCCACGCTGCGCCGCCGGCCCGGCAAGAGAAGACCCAGGTGCGCTTTGCCGACGTGTCGCTGCTGGACCAGCACGGCATGCCGGTGCGCCTGGAGCAGGACCTGGTCGGCGACAAACTGGTGGTCATGGGGTTCATCTACACCAGTTGCACCACGGTGTGCCCGGTGGTGTCCTCGATCATGGGCAAGGTTCAGCAGCAATTGGGCGGGCGCGTGGGGGAGGAGGTGCAACTGGTGTCGCTGAGTGTCGACCCGCAGCGTGACGACCCGCAGCGCCTGCTGGACTACTCGCGCACCTTTCAGCATGGCGCGGGCTGGAGCTGGTTGACCGGCACGCCGTATGCGGTCACCGAGACCCTCAAGGGCCTGGGCAGCTGGAGCCCGGACCTGGGCAACCACCCGCCGCTGATTCTGGTGGGTGACGGGCGCAGCGGGCACTGGACGCGCTTCTATGGTTTTACCGACCCGGCGCTGCTGGTGGGCGAGATCGACCGCCTGAGTGCTCGTCGGGTGCATGCCAAACACACTGCCATTGCCCAGGAGCAACTGCCATGAGTACTACAAGCACGCGCATCGGAATGCGCCCCCTGGACTGGCTGGTGCTGGGCGCCTGCCTGTGGATCCTGGCCTCGGTGGCGCTGGCCCATGAAGGGCACCAGGCGCCGCCCAGCGCAACCCCGGCGAACCTGCCGGCCACCGGCACGCACGACGCGCAGACGTGGTTCACCGACAGCCAATTGGCGGACCAGAATGGCAGGCCCGTGCGCTTCTACAGCGATGTGCTGAAAGACCGCGTGGTGCTGCTCAACGTCATCTACACCCACTGCAACGATGCCTGCCCGCTGATCACGCGCAAGCTGCGCGAGGTGCGTGAGGCGATGGGCGAGCCGCTGGCCAGCCAGGTGCTGTTCATCTCACTGACCAGCGACCCGGGCAACGACTCGCCGGCGGTACTCAAGGCCTTTGCCCAGAAGCAGGGCGTGGATGGGCCGAACTGGTTGTTCCTGACCGGCGAGCAGGCCGAGATCGACCGTGTGCTGGCGCGCCTGGGGCATATGCTGCCCAGCCCCGAGCAGCACTCCACGCAACTGATCGCGGGGGATGTGGCCGGCAAGCGCTGGAGCAAGATTCGCCCGGATGCGCCCGCCCAGGCGATTGCCCAGCGCCTGCAATTGCTGACTCAACCGCTGGCGGGGCGTTGAGCCATGGGCCGCCTGCGCTGGCTGGTGCTGCTGATCGCGATGCAGCTGGCTGCCAGTGCCAGCGCGCTGGAGCTGAGCGCGCAGGAAGCGGCGGGCAAGCGCTTGTACCGTGAAGGGGTGTCCAGCAGCGGCGCACAGGTCACGGCACGGGTCGGTGCGGCCGACATGAGCGTGCCGGGCAGTGTGCTGCCGTGCGCCAATTGCCATGGCAACGAGGGGACGGGCAAGCCCGAGGGTGGTGTGCGGCCGCCGGTGCTGAGCTGGCAGCGCCTGGCCCTTGGCAGCGGCACACGCCAGGCCAACGGCCGCGAGTACCCGGCCTATACCGAGGCCAGCCTGGCACGGGCAATCCAGCAGGGCCGAGACCCGGCGGGTAATCGCCTGGACCCGGCCATGCCGCGTTTCTCGCTGGCGCAGTCCGATCAACGCAGCCTTACCGCCTACCTCAAGCGCCTGGCCGATGAGCGTGATCCGGGGGTGCAGGAGGCGACCTTGCGTCTGGGCACGCTGTTGCCCGGCAGTGGCGAACTGGCGTCGGCAGCGCGGGTGGTGGAAGGGGTGTTGCAGGGGTGTATTGCACGCATCAATGCCGAAGGCGGCATCCATGGTCGCCAGTTACAGTTGGTGGTGCTCGACCCGGGGCCGGATCGCGCCAGTGCGCAGCAGGCGCTTGAGCGTTTGCTGGGGCCCGAGCAGGTGTTTGCGCTGGTGATGCCGATGGCGCCGGCACTGGAGGGCAGGTTGGCGGCGCAGTTGGAGGCGGCGGGTGTGCCGCTGATCGGCGCGCTCAGCCAGGAGCCCTACAGCCGGCAGGTGTTCGAGCCATTGCCGGGGTTGCGCGAACAACTGTTGAGCCTGGCGGCGTATGCCGAGACGAGCTTGCAGGTGCTTCAATTGCCCACGCTGGTGGTGTATGGCGATGCCACGCAGGCGGCGCTGGCGGCTCGGTTGCAAGCGGACCTGCGTGAGCGTGGCTGGACACAGGTCCAGGTGCAGGGGGTCGAAGCGCCGGTGCCGGACGCCGAGGTGGTGTTCTTTGTCGGGACCGCGGCGCTGTTCGGCCAGTTGACCGAGGCGTTGCAGGCGAAGGGAATGGCGCCTTACCTGCTGGCGGCGTCGAGCCAGGTGGGGGGTGAGTTGCTGCAGTTGCCCGAACAGTGGTCGCGGCGGGTGTTTCTGGCGTACCCGTTCATCCCCAGCGACTGGAGTGCGGCGGGGCGTACGGCGCTGGCGCAGGTGCGCGAGCGCCAGGGGCTGGATGGGCGCCAGGCGCTGCTGCAGGTGGGTGCGTGGTGCTCGATGGTGTTGCTGGAAGAGGCGCTCAAGCGTGCTGGGCGCGATGCTAGCCGGGACAAATTGGTGGTGGCGCTGGAAGGGTTGCATGACGTGCAGACCGGGCTGACGCCGCCGTTGAGTTTCGGCCCGGGGCGACGCCAGGGCATGGCGGGTGCGCATGTGGTGACGCTGGAGTTGCCGGGGCCGATGTTTTACCCCGTGGCGCCGTTGGCCAGGCCGTGAGAGAGGAGTGTGGAGCATGTCGCCAGCGCTGCATGTACCGCGTAGCAACCGGCACCGTGTCGATGCCATCGCGGGTCGAGCCCGCTCCCACAGGATGCCTGTGGCCGCCAGCCTTGCGCTGCCCCTGTGGGAGCTGGCTTGCCAGCGAAGCAGACACCGCGCATCACCTGGCACCGCGCCGTTGCCTTCGCCGGCAAGCCGGCTCCCACAGGCTCCCTGTGGCCGCCAGCCTTGCGCTGCCCCTGTGGGAGCTGGCTTGCCAGCGAAGCAGACGCCGCGCATTACCTGGCACCACGCTTGTCGTCAGCAACGTCAGCGCCCACAGGCATTGAACCGAGGTGAACCATGAAACTCTTCTTCCTGCTGGTGCTCTTCGTCCTCGCCGTCGCCCAGGTGATGTTGCTGAAAGCCGACGAAGGCGCGCGCTCGCCGCGCGCGTCAACGACACACCCATCAGCCAATTCCGACTGGAACGCTATTTCACCGAATACCTCAACACCCAGAACCGCCCCCTCGCCAGCATCCGCAGCCCCAGCCTCTATCAGCGCCTGCGTGAACAGGCACTCGAACAACTGATCGACAAGGAACTGCTCTGGCAGGAAGCACAGCGGCGCAACATCAACATCAGCGACACCACCGTGCAGGCCCATATCGACCAACTGCAGCAATCGCTCGGGAGCCCCGAACACTTCAGCCAGTTGCTCACGGACGCCGGGTTCGATCACGTCTCATTCGCGAACTACACTCGTCATGAGCTGGCCGCGCAACAGGTGTACCTGACGTCCGGCCAGGTGGCAGAACCCACCCCGGCGCAAGTCCGGGCGTTTTACCAGGACGGTGCAAATACAGCGTCGCCGGCGCAGAACCAATTCTCCGGCGACCCTGTCGAATCGGAACAGGGATTGGCAATGGCAAAGAACCTCCTCATCGAGCGAGAGCAGGCACAGGCACGCCAGGCGCTGCTGCAGCGCCTGCGCGCAGACAGCCGCATCGAGTACGCCGACGCACGCTGAGCCACTACCCCCACTGTTGGGGGTAGTCGTAGGGGCAAAATGCCAGCCACTCCCCGTGATTGGGGGCTGGGGTGTTGGCCGTTTGCCGCACCCTCAACAAAATCAATACGCTATGGCGGTATCAAACACCCTGCCGCGTCTGGCACGAAGCGTGCGTAAGCCTGTACAAGGGCGCACTCAGCCAGACCGGGATCCCGGGCCTGCGCAGTTTCGAGGAGTCGACCTTGGTGAACACAGTTTTGGTAGTCGATGACGAACAGACCCTTGCGTTGAACATCCAGGCGTATCTGGAACACCAAGGCCTGAGCGTCCATGTTGCCCACGACGGAAGCAGCGCCATCAAACTCGCTGCCGAACTTGAACCCGACGTGGCAGTGCTCGATTTCCGCTTGCCCGATATGGAGGGGTTTCAGGTTCTGGAGGCTGTACGCAAGAACAGGGACTGCCACTTTGTGCTGATCACCGCCCACCCGACCGCCGAGGTTCGTGAGCGCGCCAACCAACTGGGTGTCAGCCATATCCTGTTCAAGCCTTTTCCGCTGGCGGAACTGGCCCGTGCAGTCTGCGACCTGACCGGAATCAAGCGCGAGGCCAAGGCCTCGGTCAACACGGACACAGGGTTCGTCGAACGACGCCAGGGCAGGAACCTGAGTTTCCCCCTGCAGTTGTACGACGGCAGCTGGGTACTGGCAGATCGCAGACGCAACAGCGCGAAACCGCCAGGCCCTGACGACGACCAACTGCTCACGGAGTAGCGCGCGAGCAGAGCTGAAGATGGCTTGCCGCGCCCCGCGTCGGAGAGCAAGCCATGGAACCGTTGTCGCTCGTCGTTGTGCCACCCCCCGCAGCCCCCGCAGCGCCGCTTGACCGTCAAATGCTGGCCCAGGCCCGGGCCCACGCCGAACACAGTGGCGAGCGCATGCTCGACAGCCTGCGCACCCTCGCCAACCTGCCCCCCGCCGACTTTGTCCAGCACCTGGGCGCCACCCTGCATTACCCGGTACTCGACAGCCCGGCACTGTTCGCCGCCACGCCGCGGTTCGACCGGGTCAGCCTGGCCCAGTGCCTGAAACGCGAATTCATCCTGGTCGAACACGCAGGCCTGCTTCTGGGCGTATTCGCCGACCCGTTCGACGCCGCCCGCCTGGCCTGGATCGACGACTGCCTGCAGGGCGCGCCGCTGTACCTGGTGCGGGCGGCCGACCTGACCGGCTTTCTCGCCCGCCACGAGGAGAGCTTTCATGCCGTCGATTCGCTGGACACAGAAGGCGACGCCGGGGTGGAGCTGGAAACCCTGCAAAGCCTGTCGCTGGCCAGCATCAGCGAAGATCAGAGCCGCGTGGTCAAGCTGGTCAACTCCACCTTGTACGACGCGCTCAAGATGCACGCCAGCGATATCCACCTGGGCGTCACCGGCAGTGGCCTGGTGATCAAGTATCGCATCGACGGCGTGCTCAACAGCATCAGCAAGGTCAGCGGCAGCGAGTTCGCCGACCAGGTGATCTCGCGCATCAAGGTCATGGCCGAACTGGACATCGGCGAAAAGCGCGTGCCCCAGGACGGCCGCTTCAAGATCGGCATCAGCGCCCGCCAGATCGACTTTCGCGTATCGATCATGCCCAGCATCTTCGGCGAGGACGCGGTGCTGCGGGTACTCGACAAGCAGGACCTGAGCGACCGCGTCAGCGGGGTGCAGCTGCAGGCCCTGGGCTTCGAGGAACACACCCTGCGCGCCTTGCGCCGGCTGGCCGGCGAGCCCTACGGGATGATCCTGGTGACCGGCCCCACCGGCAGCGGCAAGACCACCACGCTGTACGCGATGATCAGCGAGATCAACCACGGCGTGGACAAGATCATCACCATCGAAGACCCGGTGGAGTACCAGTTGCCGGGCGTGCTGCAGATCCCCGTCAACGAGAAGAAGGGCCTGACCTTCGCCCGTGGCCTGCGCTCGATCCTGCGCCACGACCCGGACAAGATCATGGTCGGCGAGATCCGCGACCCCGATACCGCGCAGATCGCCGTGCAGTCGGCGCTCACCGGCCACCTGGTGTTCACCACCATCCACGCCAACAACGTGTTCGATGTGATCGGCCGCTTCAGCCAGATGCAGGTCGACCCCTACAGCTTCGTCTCGGCGCTCAACGCCGTGCTGGCCCAGCGCCTGATCCGCCTGGTGTGCCCGCACTGCGCCACCCCTCACCAGCCCAGCGATGAGGAACTGTGCGCCTCGGGGCTGCAGGCCGGGCAGGTGGGTGCGTACCGCTTCGTGCTCGGCAAGGGCTGCGGCCAGTGCCGCGGCAGCGGCTATCGCGGGCGCACCGCGATCGCCGAGTTGCTGCACCTGGACGACGACCTGCGCCAGATGATCGTCGAACGCCAACCGATTGCCCGCATCAAGACGCTGGCCTGCGAGCGCGGCCTGCGCCTGCTGCGCAGCTCGGCACTGGAACTGGTGCGCGATGGCCGCACCACCCTGGAGGAGATCAACCGTGTCACATTCGTCGCCTGATCGGTTTATCGCAGTGCTCGGCGCCAGCGGCGTCGGCCTGGCCCGGCGCCAGGGCAGCACGCAGCAGTGGCTGGGCAGTGCGGCGTTCATCGCCGAACACAGCCAGGCCTGGAGCGTGGCGCTGGACACCCTGCAATGCCTGCTCAACCAGCACTGCACACGGGGCAGCAGCCTGAGCCTGGTGGTGTCGGTGCAGTTCTGCCGTTTCTGCCTGGTGCCATGGAGCCCCCAGATCACCCGTACGCCCGAGCTGCAGGGGTATGCCCTGGCCTGTTTCGAGGAGCACTATGGGGCAGCGTCTGGAGGGCTGGCGCCTGCTGTTGTCGGCCGAGCCCGCCGGTTGCGCACGCATCGCCGCGGCACTGCCCGAGGCGCTGTTGCAGCGGCTCAGCGCCATCAGCCACGACACCGGCCTGGTGCTGCGCTCGGTGCAGCCCTACCTGATGGCCGCCTTCAACCACTTCGTCAGCGAATTCGAACATCAGGACTTCCTGTTCGTGCTGGCCGAGCCGCAACGCAGCGTGGCCATGCTGGCCCGCCAACTGGGCATTGCGCGCACCACCGTGACCTCGCGCCTGGCGCGCCTGGAAAA
>NZ_JAAHBU010000160.1 GCF_010671725.1 Pseudomonas brassicae
GCGCTCAACGCCGCCATCGAGGCGGCCCGTGCAGGCGACGCCGGGCGTGGTTTTGCGGTGGTGGCCGATGAGGTGCGGGCGTTGGCGCACCGCACCCAGCAGTCCACCCAGGAAATCGAGAGCATGATCAACACCATCGAGCAGGGTAGCGCCAGTGCGGTTGACGCCATGCGCAACAGCAACCAGCGTGCACACGCGACGCTGGACGTGGCGCTGGCATCGGGGCAGGCGCTGGACGAGATCACCCAGGCCATCACCGCGATCAACGAACGCAACCTGGTGATCGCCAGTGCCAGCGAGGAGCAGGCGCAGGTGGCGCGTGAGGTCGACCGCAATCTGGTGAACATCCGCGACCTGTCGGCGCAGACCTCGGCGGGCGCCAACCAGAGCAATGCGGCCAGCCAGGACCTGGCCAACCTGGCGGTAGAACTCAACCTGCTGGTGACGCAGTTCAAGCTCTAGGACGCTGCTGCGAGCGCAGTACACTCGTTCGCCGGCAAGGGATGCGCCGATCAGTGCAGGCGCCGGCCTTGCCGGCGAACGCCGCAGCGCGGCGGCGTCATTGTGTATACCCGGTCATTTCCAGATAGCCACGCCCGCCGCTGCTGCCGTGCACCTTCACCGGGCCCTCCCAGTACGCAAAACGTGTTCCCATCCAGGCCTGCGGCACCAGGGCGTCCACCTCGACATCCAGCTGGCGGCTCGGCACCTGCACCCGCCAGCGCGTCGGCAGCTGGCGGCCATCGTGCAGGCGGGTGTTCGACAGCGGTGTCAGCACCACCTCTGCACCGTCCATTGCCACGCTGCTGCCATCCGCCTCGATCCACGTACCCGCCCGGTACGCTGCGCCTTGCGCTTGACGCACCTGAAACAGCATCACCCGCGCGCCGCCCTCCAGGTGCAGCGAGAACCAGTCCCAACCGTGCTGGTCCGCTGCCAGCGGCTGGCTGCTCCATTCGCGGTCCAGCCATGCCTGCCCGGTGACGGTGTGGCGCTGGCCCGCCTGCACTACCTCTCCCGTTACCCGGTAAAACGGCTGGCTGTAGTAGTAGGAGGCCTGGCCCTTGCCGGACTTTTCGCTGTACCCCTGGCGGCCATGCAGCACCAGTGGGCGATCGCTGCGCAGTTGCAGGTCGTAGGCGAATGCCTTGCCTGCGGCGCGCATGCGCAACTGCTCTATACCTTCAGCGCCATCTGCCTGCAGCGACCAGTCATCGATCCAGGCCGAGAACGGTTGCGCCGTGACCCCTGCCTGGCCGATACCGCCACGGGCCAGGGTTTCACTGAACTGATGGCCGAACGGCCCGCTCAGTGCCGCGTGCCCCATCCACAGGTTGGGGCTGGCCCACCCCGGCTGCTCTTCGCCAGGGCGCAGCGCCGAACGAAACAGTGTCCACTGCGCGCCCCAGTCGCGGCCCTGGGGGTCGCTCAGGTTGGCGGTCACATACCACCATTCGACCCGATAACCATGATGCGCGCCGTGGTCGCGCGGAAACTGCAGCGTCCGGCCCTGCCGTACCGGCAGGAAGTTGCCGCTGTCCCGGCCCAGCCCGGCATAGCTGGCGGGCGCGGGGGGCGTGGGCTCGCAGGCCGTCAGCAGCAGCGTCGTCAACAGGGCAAGCAGGCTGCGCTCAGGTCTCATCGGCAAATTGCCTCAACAGGTCTGCCGGCTGGCGCCGCGCCAGTTGCCACAGCGGCCAGGCGGCTGCGAGCAGTGCAGTGAGCACTCCCAGCAGCGCCAGTTGCAGTAGCTGGCCAGGAAACACCTGCAACGGCAAGCGCCAGCCAAAGGCCTGTACATTCACCACCGCCACCAGGCACCAGGCCAGCAGCAAGCCCAACGGTATGGCCAGGGCCACGGTCAGGCTGGCCAGCAGCAGTGTCTGCCCCAGCGACAACGCTGCCAGGTGCTGGCGCCGCAGCCCCAGTGCCCACAACGGTGCCAGTTGCCCCAGGCGGCTCTGGCCCAGGGTCAGCAGGCTGATGAACAGCGCCACGCCGGCCACCCCGAGGGTCAGGCTGTTGAGTGCGTCGGTGGCGGCGAAGGTGCGTTCGAACACCTCCAGCGACCAGTGCTTGAGCGTGCTCTGGTCCACCAGCCGCGTGGCGTCGAGGGCGTAGCGCTGCTGCAAGGCGGCTTTGAGTGCGGGCACCTGGTCGCTGGGCATGCGCAGATTCAGGGTGTTCAGTGTGGCGCCCGGCCAGGCCTGGCGCAGCCAGCCTGCATTCACCAGTACCTGCCCGCGCGGGTTACCGTAGTCAGCGTACACCGCGACCACCTGCAGCGGCGCGACGCCGGGCAATGCCAGGCGCTCGCCCAGGCTCAGGTGCAGGCGTCGCGCCAGTTGCTCGCTGAGCATGGCGCCATGCCCGTCGGCCATCTGTGCCCAGGCATCGGCGCGTTGTTCGAGCAACGGCCAGTGCTGGCGATAGGTGGGGTGGTCGACGACACCCTGCAGTTGCACAGGCGCGCCTTGCATCGATACCTCGACACGCCATTGTGCCAGCACCGCGGTGACGCTGGGCTGGGTCGCCAGCCAGGCGCCGATGGCCAGGCCTTGCGTGTTGTCGTGGGGCATCACGTACAACTCGGCCGTCAGGCGATGGTCGAGCCAGCCGAGAAACGTCTGGCGAAAGCCGGCCGTCATGCTGCCCACGCCGACACTGGTGGCCAGGGCCAGCAACAGTGCCATCAACGCCAGCGCCAGCGCCGGCAACTGCTGGCGGCTGTCGGCCACAAACCACTCGCCCAGTGGCGTGCGGCCCGCGTGGTGCAGCAATGCCAGCGCACGCTCAAGCAGCAACGGCAGCAGCAATGCCGCCGCCAGCAGCAGTGCCGCCAGCAGCACAAAGGCACTGGGCAGGCTGTCTCCCCACTGCCAGCAGCCCAGCGCCACCAACACCAGCAGTACTGCAAGCAGTGCCTGGCGCCGCAGCCCGCGCGCCTGGGCCAACCGCCAGGCTTGTGGCTGCGCCAGTGCCAGCAACGGCAAGCGCGCTGCACGCAGCAGGCTGCCGGCGCGGCCAGCAATGCGCCGCACAGGCTGATTGCAAGGCCGGAAAGCCACCATTGCAGCGGCAGGTCCAGTTGTGCGGCCACCTGTGCGCCGTACAGGCCGCGCAGGCTGGCGGCCACATCGCCCAGCAACAGGCTCGCCAGCCAATAACCGCTGAGCACGCCGATGGCGCCTGCCAGCAGCGCGAACAGCCCAGCTCCAGCGCGAGTGCCGCGATCAGCAGGCGTACGCTGACGCCGCAGGCGCGCAACGTGCGCAGCAGGCTGCGCCGCTGCTCCAGCGCCAGGCCAACGGCCGCGTGCACAATGAACAGGCCCACCAGGAAGGCCAGCAGGCCCAGGGCGCTGAGGTTGAGGTGGAAGCTGGCAGTGAGCCGTTGCAGGTCATCGTCACCGCTGGCGGCTTGCAATACCAGCCTGGCCGCCAGCGACTCGGGCAGCGAAGACGCGGTGAAATCCGCCGGCAGCAGCAGGCGTGACAGTTGCCCGGGTGCTTGCAGCAGGCGCTGGGCCTGGCCGATGTCGACCACGATCACGCCCGGTGCAAGCTGCGCGCGTACCTGCAAGGGGGGCAGGCGTTGGCCGTCCGCGGTCAGGGGCGTGGCCCCCGGGGCCAGCCCAAGTTGATGCAGGGTATCGGCAGCGATCCAGGCCTGACCGGGCGAGCCGATGAATGCGAGCAGCTCTGGCGCGCCATCGGTTGCTCCGCCAAGCCCTGTGCCGGCGGCAGGCTCAGCGGCTCGATGCCCAGCAGTCGCACGTTCAGAGGGTGCGCGGTGGTGATGCGCAGGCGTCCTTCGAGCACGGGCGACGCTGGCCAGCCGCTGCGTCGCAGTTGCACGTAGTCGCCTTGCTCGAAGCGCTCGCCCTGGCGCGGCACCAGTTGCGCGTGGGCAGCGCTGGCAAGCAGCGCATTGGTCCGCGCATAGTCGGCGCGGGCCTGATCGTTGAGCGCTTGCACGCCGGTCCACAGTGCGGTGGCCAGCCACAGCCCGGTCAGTATGCTGATGCATTGCAGCGGATGGCGCCGCCAATGGCTGAGCAGGGCGTGCAGGCACAGGCCGATCATGCGCGCACACGGCCCAGGTGCAAGGTCAGGCCGCGCTCCAGGCGCGAGGCCAGGTGTGCGCTGTGGGTGACCATGAGCAGGCTCTGGCGCATTCCTTGACCAGCTCCAGCAGCAGCGCGAGGACTGTTTCGCTGCTGGCCTCGTCGAGGCTGCCGGTAGGTTCGTCGGCCAGTACCAGGGCAGGGCGCGAGGCCAGCGCGCGGCCGATGGCCAGGCGCTGCTGTTGTCCGCCTGACAGTTGTTCGGGATAGCGTTGCAGCAAGGGCGCCAGGCCCAGGCGTTCGGCCAGGTAGCCGACCCAGGCCGGATCGTGGCGTTGCGCCAGGCGCGCCTGGAACGCCAGGTTGGCGGCAACGTCGAGGCTGCTGATGAGGTTGTATTGCTGGAACACCAGGCCGATGCCTTCGCGTCGCCATTGAGCCAGCCCGGCCTCGTTGCGGGCCTGCAGTGCCTGGCCGTTGATCAGGATGCGGCCGCTGTCGGCGCGTTCGAGGCCGGCGACCAGATGCAGCAGGGTGCTCTTGCCGCTGCCGGACTCGCCCATCAGGGCCAGGCTGCTGGCATTCGGCAGGTGCAGGTCGACACCGCGCAGCACGGGCAGAGTGCCTTGGGCGGTGGTGAAGGATTTGTGCAGGTTTTCGACGATTAGCATGAGTGTGCAGAAAAAGGGGTGAACCTGAAGGGTAGGTCATGGACGGGCATTTGGCTGGTGTCTGCGGTGCCCCCGGCAGAGCTGACGTCGAACCACCAGGGCTGCCAACGTCGATCTGGCAGGCCTTGGTGGTTCGGCAGCAGGGGGCGCCAACCCTACTTGCGCACCTCCAGGATCAGGTTGAACGGCGTCTCGCTAGCACGCCGGAAGCGGCTGAAACCCGCCTCCTCGAAGACGTTGCGCAACCGCGTCTCGCCCGCCTGGGCACCCAACCCCAATCCAACTTCCTGGGACAATGAGTTAGGGGTGCAGATGAAGGTGGACGCCGCATAGAACAAGCGTCCGACCGGCGTCAGGTTCTCGTCCAGGCTGTCATTGGCATACGGCTCCACCAACAGCACGCTGCCATCGGGCTTGAGGGACGCATATGCATGGCGCGCTGCGCCCACCGGATCACCCATGTCGTGCAGGCAGTCGAAGTAGCACACCAGGTCATAATCGCTGCCAGGGTAGTCCTTGGCATTGCCCTGCTTGAACTGCACCCGCGAGGCCACGCCACCGGCCTGCGCGCGCTCGCTGGCCGTGGCGATGGACGGCGCATGGCAATCGAAGCCAACGAAGCGCGAAGCCGGGAACGCCTGCGCCATCAGCACCGTCGAGGCACCATGCCCGCAGCCGATGTCGGCGACCTTGGCGCCCGCCTGTAGTTTTTCGACCACGCCCTCCAGCGCCGGCAGCCATTCACTGACCAGGTGAGCCTTGTAGCCAGGCCGAAAGAAACGCTCGGTACCGCTAAACATGCAGGGGTGATGGTCGCCCCAGGCCAGCGCACCGTCGCCGCGCATGGCAGTGACCAGTTTGTCCTTGTCATGAAACAGCGCCGCGATCACCGAGGCGCCCCCGGCGGCATACACCGGGGAGTCTTCCAGCGCCAGTGCCATGGCCTGCTCTTGGGGCAAGCGAAAGGTGCCGTCGTGATGTTCCATGTACCCCGATGCCGCCTGCGCACTGAGCCACTCGCGCAGCAGTCGCGCATTGCAGCCGGTCTTGTCGGCCAGGGCTTGCGCAGTGATGGGCTGGCTGTCGGCCATGGCCCGGTACAGGCCCAGCTCGTCGCCCAGAATAACGTTGGCAAGCAGCGCGGCGGCGCCCATGTCGCTGACCAGCTTGCCCATGAATGCCTGCAACTTGACCTCGTCCATGGCGTGCACTCCCTTGATCGTGAGTCACCACGCGGCGACCGATGACCGGCGCCGCAGCCATAAACCCGTGAGGGCAATCTTCAAGTCTAGTTCCGGTACGGCAGGTGCAGCGGCATTCCAGACGACCGTGACGAGCACTTGCCGCTAAGGCGCCAACCCCACGGTGGAGCGTTTCAGCGCTTGCTGAACCTGGGCCTGGATCGCATACGCCGGCGCCTCTACCGCGTTGTAGTCGCGGGTGTAGCGGGCAGCGAACTCCTCGATCCCCCATTGCTGATACTGCTGCACATGCTTGAGCTCGTGCGCCCACAGCGCAACGTTGTCGCGCGCATCCTCGGCGTGGCGGAACACGATGATGTCTACCAGCGTCACCGCATTCACGTCAGGGTTCTGCAGCATGGCCGTGGTCGCATCGAGCTGCTGCGGGTCACCGACCTTGTAGCGCACGCCATCCAGTACCTGGAAGTCGTAGTACGGCTCCAGCTGTACCCGAATATCCAGCGGGATAGCTTGCACATCACCGGCTGCGGCGGTGTCGCGGGACAGTTTCAGCCAACCGGCCAGCCCGGACGCGGCCATTTGCCCGACGTTCTCCAGCAACCTCCCCAGGTCGTTCAGGCCGGCGGCGGGGATCGGCGCGCAGTAACACGACACCGCACACAACGGGGCCTGCCCCGAAGGGCACGTGGCCATGGCCAGGGCCGGGCACAACAGGGGGCCCCAGAGGGCCCGACGCAACACACGCAATGACATGAATCGAACCTGCAGGATTGGACCGCGGTTGGACAGCGGTTCGGCGATTAAGTTACCCGCGCCGGGCGTAATGGTGCGCGGCGCGGCAGAGGTTCAGTGGGGCCTTGCAGTTGCCTCACACCCCTGGCGGCTAGGGGGCCTTGCTGTCCAGTGTGTGCAGGGTGAACGTTGCGGTGAGCGGGTTGCCCTGCAGCTTGTAGCAGTGCGCAGGGTCTTTGCGCAGGTACATCGTGCCGGGCTCGACCGGGCCGCAGTCGGACACGGCCACGGCATCGGCGATCAAGGCAAACGCGAGCCCTTTGTCCAATTGCTGCTGGGCGTAGAACGCGGTGCACAGCAGGGCCGTTGCAAAAAAGGGTTCGAACCGGGCAGCTTGCGCGTGTCCGTTGCGGCTCGGGCGGGGAACCAGCGGCGTATCCGCAGCGGGATCAACAGGTAAAAGCCAACCAGCATCAGCGAAAACGCAATGGAATACAGCGCCCCATAGAGGATCGGCGCATGGTCGAGGTGTTCGAGCGCGATGCCGAAGCGAGCGTTGAGGCTTTTCTCCGTGCTGATCCTGCACAGGTACACCACCACCACGCTGTACAGCAGTGAGCCAGGCCAGTAATTGAGAAAGGCGAATATGCGCGAGAGGTTGAGCGCCGCAAACACCGCGCCGGCCAGCAGCCCGCCGAACAGGATCAGGTTCGAGCCAATGTTCACCGGCAACTGCCCCAAGCCCCACACACCGCCCAGGATCGCCAGCAGCTTGAGTGTATTGCGGGCCTGGTTGCTCAAGGTCATCGCGTGTGCTCGTGCAGCGCAGCGAAAATCTGGTAGGCCAGCTTCACCCGTGCCTCGTTGGGGTACTGCTTGTTCGCCAGAATCACGATGCCGATGCGTGCGCAAGGCACGAATGCCACGTAGCCGCCGAAGCCGTTGGTCGATCCGGTCTTGTTGATCCACACCGCCTGTTGCGGGGCCAGGGGCGGTTGCAGTGGCGTCACAGCATGCGTTTGCAGCGCCATGGCGCTGGCGTTGCCATCCAGTAGTGTCTGCAGGGCCACCGGGTAGGCATACTGCTCCCAGACCAGGTCCTGGGTCATGGCGCCTAGCCGGTAGTAGCCGGTGTGTGTGGCGGCAATGGCTTGCCTGATTGGCGTGTCGACGCTGCCCGGGTCGATGTTCGCCTCGACGAAGTGCAGCAGGTCGCTGCTGCTGGACTTCACCCCGTAGGCTTCATCGGCCAGTACCCCGGGGCTGAGCCGCACAGGCACGTTGTCGCGGGTGTAGCCCTGGGCGTACAACCCCTGCCGGCTGGCGGGGACCTGCACGAAACTGTTCGTCAGCCCCAGCGCGGGGAACAGTTGGTCTTGCAGTGCCGACCGGTAGGACCCGCCCAGTTGCCTGGCACTGATCAGGCCGAGCAGGCCGATGCTGGGGTTGGCATAGGTGCGCTGAGTGCCGGCGGGATACTCGGGTGTCCAGGCTTTGAAGTAGCGCAGCAACTGCCCACTGTCGCCCACGCTGTCGGGTACTTGCAGCGGGAAGCCGCCAGCGGTATGGGTGGCCAGGTGCAGCAGGCTGACCTGCTCCAGCGCGCTGCCACGCAGTTGCGGCAGGTACCGGGCGGGGCTGTCGGTCAGTGACAGCTTGCCGGTAGCCTGGGCGTACCCCGCCAGGGTGACGTTGAACGTCTTGCTGATCGAGCCCAGCTCGAACAGGGTGTCGCGGCTGATCGGCTGGCCGCCGTCGCGCGCAGCGACACCGAGGTTGTAGAAATGCCGTTGGCCGTTGACGGTCACGCCAATCGCCATGCCGGGAATGGCGTAGGCCTGCATGACCGCCCGGCTGGCAGCTTCTATCGTGTGATCCAGCTCAGGGGTGGCCGGGGTGGCGAAGGCGCCTGGGCTGGCCAGCAACAGGCAGGCCAGCGCGGTACTCGGTGTGCACATGTTCACGTTGTGGGGTTCCGGTGGGTCAGCAGGAATTCGCCTGGCGACAAGCCAAACTGTTTGCCAAAGGCCGCGATGAAGGCCGACAGCGATTCATAACCGCAGGCCAGGGCCACATCGGTCACCCGCTCGCCGCGGCTCAGGGCGGGTAGCGCACTGAGCAGGCGCATGCGTTGGCGCCAGCTGCGAAAGGTCATGCCGGTTTCGCGCAGAAACAGGCGGCTCAAGGTCTTTTGCGAAACGCTGTACTTCAGGCCCAGCTCGGCCAGCCCGGTGGGCAGCTCGGGGTGGGCCTGCAGGCGCCGGCACAGCGCGCGCAGGCGCGGGTCTTGCGGCACCGGCAGAATCAAATGCTCCTGCGGTGCGGCCAGCAACTGGTCGATCAGCACGGCCACCAGCCGCCCCGCGTCGCCCTCGGTGTCGTAGTCGATCGGCAAGGTGCTGAAGGTGCGGATCAGCTCGCGCAGCAGCGCGTTGACACTGATCACCCGGCATTCGCTGTCGGGCCACAGGGCCTGTTCGATGTAGAGGCTGCGGATGCAGGTGTCGCTGGCGCAGCTCACCTGGTGCAGGGTGTGCGCCGGTATCCACACCGCGCGTTGTGGCGGCACCACATAGCGGCCCGCGCGGGTGTGCACGTGCAGTACGCCGTGCGCCGCATACGACAACTGCCCCCACGGGTGCCGGTGGCGAAAACCCAGGGCCACGTTGGCCAGCGACTGCGCCTGCCCGTACACCGGGCGTGGCAGCGCCTTCAGGTCATTCAACGAGGACGCATGGGGGGCGCTGGGTTGTCCTTTGGTCGACACTCTTGGCGTTCTGTCGTTAGTCGGAAAGGGGCACACACCTTATCGTCTGTGCCTTCCCGATAACAAGACAGGACGCGTCATGAAGCACCTGCGGTTGCTGTTCGACAATTTCACCCTGGCATTGCTCGCCGTGATCGCGCTGGCGACGCTGCTGCCCTGTGAGGGCCAGGGCGCGCTGGTATTCGGTTGGCTGACCAACCTGGCGATCGGCCTGCTGTTCTTTCTGCACGGCGCCAAGTTGTCGCGCGAGGCGGTGGCGGCCGGGGCAGGGCACTGGCGCCTGCACCTGCTGGTGTTCGGCTGCACGTTCGTGATGTTCCCGTTGCTGGGCATGCTGTTCAAGCCGCTGTTCCTGCCGCTGGTGGGCGATGAGCTGTACCTGGGCGTGCTGTACCTGTGCGCGCTGCCGGCCACGGTGCAGTCGGCGATTGCCTTTACCGCGCTGGCGCGCGGCAATGTGCCGGCGGCGATCTGCAGTGCGGCGGCCTCCAGCCTGCTCGGCATCGTGCTTACGCCGCTGCTGGTGATGGTACTGATGGGGGTGCAAGGCGATACCGGCTCCAACCTCGATGCGGTGTTCAAGATCGTGCTGCAACTGCTGGTGCCGTTTGTGGCGGGCCAGTTGGCGCGGCGCTGGATTGGCGCCTGGGTGGCGCGTAACGCACGCTGGCTGAAGCTCGTCGACCAGGGTTCGATCCTGCTGGTGGTGTACACCGCGTTCAGCGATGCGGTGATCAGTGGCTTGTGGCACGCGGTACCGCCGGCTCGTCTGGTGGGCCTGGGGCTGGTGTGCTGCGTGCTGCTGGCGGTGGTGCTGGGGTGCACGCAGGCACTGGGCAAACGGTTGGGGTTCTGTCTCGAGGACCGCATCACCCTCCTGTTTGCCGGCTCCAAGAAGAGCATGGCGACGGGGGTGCCAATGGCCCAGGTGCTGTTTGCCGGGGGCGCGATCGGCGCCGTGATCCTGCCCTTGATGCTGTTTCACCAGATTCAGCTGATGGTCTGCGCGGTGCTGGCGCAGCGCTATGCGGCGCGGGAGGAGGCCACCCCGGTGGCCAATGCCTGAACCGGGGCGGCTGCGCCTGGCCGATCAGTGCACGGCGCTGCGCTTGCGTGAGCGCCACAGCCACAGGTACACCAGCGCATTGACTGCAATCACCAACCCGCCCAGCCACAACTGGATGCCCGGTGTGAGCTTGGCCGGGTAGATCACCGGTATCAGGTAATGCTCGACAAAACTGTCGGGGTAGCCGATATCGCCTGCAGCAGCGCGCAAGCGGTTTTCCCATTCGGTCAACGGGCAGGGCAGGTGCAGCAACTCCACCAGGATGCCCCAGGCCACCGCCGGCAGGTGCAGCCAGCACAGGCGTGGCCACCTGAGCAGCAGCAAGCCGCCGACCATCACGAATACGATGAACGACAAGTGAAACAGCACCAGCCCATCGGCTGCGAGTCGATAGAACATCGGCCTCAGCCCCGGGCAAAAGTGCGTAGCGTTTCACCTTCCATGCGATAACGCACCCACTCGTCCTGCGGCTGCGCGCCGATGGATCTGTAGAACTGGATGGCCGGTTCGTTCCAGTCCAGTACGCTCCATTCCAGGCGCCCGCAGCCCTTGGCACAGGCCTCGCGGGCCAGGTGACGCAGCAGTTGCTTGCCCGCGCCGGTACCGCGTGCATCGGGGGTCACATAGAGGTCTTCGAGGTAGATACCGTGGGTGCCGAGCCAGGTGGAGTAGCTGAAAAAGTACACCGCGTAACCGATGGCCTGGCCGTCGCGCTCGCAGATCAGGGCCTGGGTGGTGGTGCCTTCGCCGAACAGGTTGCGCTCGATATCGGCGACACTGGCGACGACTTCATGGCGGGCGCGCTCGTAGTCGGCCAGCTCGATGATGAAGGTCAGTATCCGAGGGGCATCCTCAAGGCGTGCGGGGCGGATGTGCAGGGGCATGGCAAAGGCTCTGTCTTGGGCAATCGAGGGCCCTATGCTAAGGCAATTGCAGGGTCGGCGTCATTGCGCCTGCGCGGCGCCGGGCAAGTGTAGCGGTACAATTGCCGGCAACTGTATCGCAGCAGCGTGCCCGGACTTGGTTAGTGTCATCGAACAACCACACCCTGTAGCGGATGCCTGCCATGCTCACCTCGCTCAACCTGCTGACAGCCTTCATGCTGTTCGCCTTCGTTTCCTCGATCACCCCCGGGCCGAACAACACCATGCTGCTGGCGTCCGGGGTGAACTTCGGGGTGCGGCGTACCATCCCGCACGCGCTGGGCATCAGCGTGGGTTTCATGGTCATGGTGCTGGCGGTGGGGCTGGGCCTGGGCGAGGTGTTCAAGGCCTATCCGCTGGCCTACGGCGTGCTGCGTTACGTGGGCGCGGCGTACCTGCTGTACCTGGCCTGGAAGATCGCTACCTCCGGGCCGCTGTCGAGTGCGGCGCCGGGGGCCGGCAAGCCGCTGGGCTTCTGGGGCGCCGCGGCGTTCCAGTGGGTCAACCCCAAGGCCTGGGTGATGGCCGTCGGCGCCATTACCACCTATGCCCCGAGCCAGGGCTACCTGACCAACGTGATCGTGATTGCGGCGGTGTTCGCGCTGGTCAACCTGCCCAGCGTGTGCGTGTGGGTGATGTTTGGCAGTGCGCTGCGCACGGTCTTGCAGGACCCGCGCTGGCTCAAGCTGTTCAACTGGCTGATGGCCGCGTTGCTGGTGCTATCGCTGTATCCGCTGCTGTTTGTAGAATCGGGGTTTTTCTAACCCCTGCAGCGAGTCCTGATGGAACTGATCCCCTGGTCGCACGAGTGCGCCGAACACTTCACCCTGCGCGGCTGGCGCTCGCCGCCCAGTGGCAAGCCGCTGCTGCACTTTCTGCACGGCAACGGCTTCTGCTGCCTGGCCTACCAGCCATTGCTGGAGCGCCTGGCCGAGCATTTCGACCTGTGGCTGAGTGATGTGCAGGGGCACGGCGACAGCCCATGGCGGTGCGTTCGTGGGCTGGGATCGCTGCGCGCAGCTGGCGGTCGAGGCGTTCCAGGCGGGGCGCGGCGAGTACGGCGAGGTGCCGCGCGTTGCCCTGGGCCATAGCTTTGGCGGGGTGCTGACCGGCTTGATCCTGGCGCGAGCGCCGGGCCTGTTCCAGCGTGCGGTACTGCTCGACCCGGTAGTGTTCAGCCGCTCGATGCTGGGGGTGATGAATGTCGCAGCCTGGTTCGGCCTGCACCGGCGTCATGGCCTGGCGCGCAAGGCGGCGACGCGGCGTAGCCACTGGCCCGACCGTGCGGCAGCATTGACCTCGCTGCAGGGCCGGGGGATTTTCAAGGGCTGGCAGGACGCGGCGCTGCTGGCGTATGTCGAGCATGCCATTGGCGACTGCGGCGAGGGGGTGGTGCTCAAGTGCCGGCCTGCGCGTGAAGTCGATGTGTTCAGCTCGGTGCCGCGCGGCCTGTGGCAAGCGCTGGCTCAGGTGCAGGTGCCTGTACGGGTGCTCAACGGCACCCGCACCTATCCGTTCGTGCCGGTGTCGCTGGCCCGTTGGGCGCGGCTCAACCCGCGCGTCGAGCGCCAGGTCATGCCCGGCGGGCACTGCTTCATGCAGGAAGACCCGCAGGCGTGTGCCGAGCAGGTGCAGGCGTTTCTGCTGCAGTGACGCACACGCTGTCCATTACGCGACGATAGCTGGCGATAACGCTAGCGATCACAGGCTGATCAGCCCCTAAGCTGCCGCTCTCCTACCAACAGAGAGGCAGCACACATGAACCAGGCGGTCCAGCCCCGAGCCCCCCATTGCCCAGGCCAGTCAACCCTCCAGAACCCGCCACCTGCGCATGGCCCTGGGCGCTGCGGGGAGCATGGCGGTGCTCGGGGCGGCCCTGTACGTGTGGCAGGGCACGCGCTTTCACGAACAGACCGACGACGCCTACGTGCGTGCCGACTGGGCGCCCGTGAGTGCACGGGTGGGCGGCTATGTGGCGCAGGTCTGCGTGGACGACAATGCGTGGGTCAAGGCCGGTGACCTGCTGGTGCAACTGGACGACCGTGATTACCGCCAGAAGGTGCGCCAGGCCCGCGCGAACCTGGCTGGCAGCGCGGCCTCGGTACAGGCGCAGCAGGCCAGCCTGTTGACCCTGGCGGCGCAACTGCAGGCACAGCACCAGGCCATTGCGCAGGCAGCTGCCGAGCGCGAAGCCGGCGTGGCCGAAGCGCGGCGCGCCGAGCTGGACTGGCAGCGCTACCGCCAACTGGT
>NZ_JAAHBU010000161.1 GCF_010671725.1 Pseudomonas brassicae
AAAAAATCTGACAGTCCCGTGCTACCGCTTGAGCCTGCGGTACAACGTAGCTCGCTGATACCCAGCGAACGCGCCGCCGCAAGCACGTCGCCCTGGTGACGATCCAGCGCCTGCTGGATATCGTGCTCTGCTCCAACACGCGGACACGGCACCCGACCCGCACGCAATTCATCCACGGTGTAATCCGGCAAGTGCTCCAGGGTCAGGCAGGTTTCACCCTCACCACGCAACGCCATCGCCGTACGCAGTACCATCTCCAATTGACGAATATTGCCCGGCCAGTGGTACTGCGCCAACACCCCGGCAAGCGCCGGGTCCAGCTCGATACCCGCACCCTCCATACCCTCCAGCAAGGTGCCACACAACGCCGCCAGATCGCCCCGCTCACGCAAGGCCGGCAGTTGCACGCACAACCCGCTGACGCGGTAGAACAGGTCCTCGCGAAAGCGCTGCGCCTGTACCTCATGCTTGAGGTCACGGTGGGTAGCGCTGATCAGCGCCACGTCCAGCGCCTGCTCTTCTGCGCCCCCCAACGGCGCTACCCTGCGCTCCTGCAGCACACGTAACAGGCGCGCCTGCAAGGCCAGTGGCATATCGCCAATCTCGTCGAGAAACAACGTGCCGCCATGCGCCTGCAACAGGCGCCCGACCATGCCACCACGACGCGAGCCGGTAAATGCGCCCTCGCGGTAACCAAACAGCTCGGACTCGATCAGGCCTTCCGGGATGGCCGCGCAATTGACCGCCACAAACGCTTTGCCAGCACGGCTGCTGGCTTCATGCAGTGCACGCGCAACACGCTCCTTGCCAGTGCCCGTTTCACCCAACAGCATGATCGGCAACCCATTGCGCAAGCCCCGTCGGGCCATGTCAGGCTGCGCGCAAAACGTGGATGATTGCCGGCCAGCGCCAGCAGCGGGTCGCGGGCAGGCACCGCCGCACGCGGCGCAGCGCCCCTTACCCCAGCACGCAGCAACAAGCGCAGGGGCGCCTGTACGGTACGCAGGAACATTTCGCCACGCGGGGTCTGCACGCTAGCGATCGCGCCCTGCTCCAACGGGCCCAATGCTGTCGCCTGCGGGCCGAACACCTGGCTGACCGAGCGCCCCAGCAGGTGCTCACGCGGTTGGCGCAACAGGGTACAGGCGTGTTGGTTGGCCGCCAGCAACTCGCCTTCGGTACCGATGGCCAGCAAGCCCTGCCAGGACGACTCCAGGTACTCGCGACGCGGATGGAAGGCCAGGATCAGCTGGCGCGGGTAACAGGCACTGAACAGCCGGCTTTCAATCTGGCTGGCACTCAGTTGCAGCAGCGACACGCTGTCGTGGGGCTGGCGGTTGTGGCCCTGACGGGTCAGGTCGAGCACACCCTGGACGCGGCCCGAGGGGTCGCGAATCGGCACAGAGGTGCAGCAGAACGGGCTGAGCCGGTCGAGAAAATGTTCGTTGTAGTCGATGACCATCGGGCGTGCTTCCAGCAGCGCAGTGCCCAGCGCGTTGGTGCCGCGCAGTGTCTCGCTCCAGCACACCCCCGGCGCGATGTCGCGCACCTCACGCTGCAAGGCATCGGTACACCCTTCGACCGCAACGATGGTGGCCTGGGCATTGGCCAGGATGATCAGGCCGCCGCCCTGGGCCGGGTCGAACTGCGCGACCAGTTGCTCGATCACCGGCGTGGCCGCCTCGATGAACTGGCGATTGTCGGCAAGCAGGTCGGCGCTGCGCGTGCGCCGGGTCTCGCAGCCATCCCCCAGGCGCCGGCCATGGCCCAGGCTGCGCCGCCAGGAGGCATCGATTTCGTCACGCAGCATGCCCTCGGGCACTACCCCCTGCTGGCGTACGAAGCTGCGCACATCAAGGGTTTCACACACACTCAGGTCGTTTCTTATTTTTGTCTGCATGCCCAACTCCAGAAAGAATCTGCGGGCGCTCAGTCACGCACGGCCATCGCAGGCCGTCGCGCTTACGCTGACGTGAAGGTAAGGCAGATGCGGGGCGGTGACAAGCCGCCCAGGCGGCTCAACCGAGCACGGGCCGGAAGAAGCTGCGCTCATAGCTGACGATGCACCGGGTGTCTTCGGCGTACTGGAAAGCGGCCATGCACTCGGCGTCGGTTCTGGACTGCTCGCGGTACTGCTCGTAGGCCGCCAGGCTCGGGAACGAAAACATCGCCAGGGCAATGTTGTTGGCGCCTTCGCTGGGCAGGAAGTAACCGTGGTGCTGACCACCGAATTTTTCCACCAGGGGAATCCACATCCGCCCGTAGGTTTCGAACTCTTGCAGCTTGTAGGCGTCGACCACGTAGCGCAGGTAGCAGGTAATCATTGCATCACTCCATGAAAGGGACCGCCGCGAGCCTAGGTGGCAAGGCCACCGAACGTCAATACGCCCCGCCCGCACACACGCATTTGCAATGCGCCGCGATTACCGGTATCACGTCGCCTCCCAAACGCCCGCCAGCGGACCTGCGACGACTATGGACAGCCTTGCAAGACACAGAGTGATAATGACCCTTGGCGCGCTGATCGGCCTGCTGCCGGTAACGCTGCTGTTTCTCTGGGGCACCGGGGTGGTGCTGTTCGAGAGCTTCAAGCGCCGGCTGATCGACCCGGGCGCCTTCATGCTGGTGCTAGGCATCGTGATGGTGTCGACCTTCTGCCTTGGCTGCGGCTGGTGGATCTATGCCCAGGCCATGCACCCACGACCACAGCTGCGCCGCCACCCGGTGCTGCTGCTGGGGTGGGTGATCGGCGTGCTGTGGGGCATTGGCTGGGCGTTGATCTGGGACGTTCAGCTCAGGCTGAGCCACCTGGTGTTCCTGCTGCCCGGGGTGATCACCGGCGCGATGTACCGCGTCACCTGGAAACGCGAACGGCAACTGCGTGCACAGTCGATGCAATCAACTGCCTGACCAGCCGGGGTCCCCTCCAGGCCCTGCCTGTGCGAAAATAGCGCCTTTGTTATCAATATGTTGGAGATGCACGGTTTGGTTACACACTACTCGGCGAACGGTACCAGCGCGGCCTGCGGACGCACCAGTCAAACCCTCAACAGCAGCCCGGCAGCGGATCAGGTTTCGTGCAAATCCTGCCTGCGCTCCCTCGCCACGCCCGAGGCAGCGGCCGTAGCGGCCAAGGCCAAGACCCCTTCCCTGGCCGAACTGCGCAAGCAGCGCCTGGCCCAAGCACAGGCCAAGGCCACCCCCGTATTCAGCGTCAAGGCCAGTTGGCAGGCACGCCTGAGCGAGCAGGCCGAGCGTTGCCGCCTGCCACGCGGCGTGCGTAAGCAGATGTCTGTGTGAGGCTCGGGGCGGGCCCTTTGTGGCTGCAAGCGGCCCGCCCGGCTCGGCTCAGTACAACTCTGACTCCAGCGCCAGCAGTTCCTTGGAGGCAAATGCCAGCTTGAGCTGCTCCATGGTGTCGCTGGTACGATCCTCGGCCTTGCAACTGAGCCACGCGATGGATGCCGACAGCAGCACCAGCAAGCGCTTGGCCTGGGTGGTCAAGGCAATCGCCGGCTTGTGCACCATCAGTATCTGCTGGCATGCCGCACGGCCCGGGTCCTGTTCGAGCATGCGCATGATGCGCAGCGCCACGGTGCCGCACAGCTCTTGCTTGAGCTCGATGTCCGAAGCGCCCATGGCCTCCCAGTAGGCTGGCTCCTTGCCGTCCTCGATGAACAGGTCGACCCAGCTGCGATAGTCGTCGTCCTGGGCAATGCTGAAGGCCATGCGCAGCCACTGCATTTTCAGCGCCTGCTGGTCTTCGCCCGAAGCGCCCAGCGCCTGGGTGAACGCCAGTGTCTCTTTCATCAGCGAGGTATGCTGCGGCCCGAGCTGGTTGCTCGCCTCAATCAGCGCCTCGCTGCATTCGCGGTATTCCTGAATGAGCGCAGCCCCCTCGCGCAGGTTGTACAACACCGGAAAAATACGGTACTTGGCGGCGTGCACTTCCTTGATGAACAGGCGCGTCTGCTCGATCAGATCGGCAATGCTGCGCTGGGTCTCCTCAAAGCGGTTGCTGTCGATGAGCACTTCACGCGCCCTCTCGGGGGGGGCGTCCTGCTCCAGCAGACGATGCGACAAGCGCCCGATGTTGAGGATCTTCTGGGTCGGCGCAATGATCTGGTGAGTGTATTGGCGAGAGAGGGTCTCCAGCTCTTCCTGCAACTGCTGAATCGAGATGGTACGCACCTGCTCGTGCAGCTTCATCACGGCTTCGGTCTTGTTCTGACGGCGCTGGTTGTACATGAAGGTAACCGCCGAGCCGACGATCGCCACACTGGTTGCGATATCGACACCAATCGACAAAGCCGAAATTTCCATGCGCCTCTCCTTAGATAACCGAGCCGGTTTTATAACGGCTTGCGTGGCAAAAAACCACTGGCCGTGAACCCCCTACCCGGCGCGATGGCACAGGCGTATTGCATTAGGCACGGCCAATCGGCATCATTTGATAACAATTGTCATTAGCTTTTGATCCATGCCGCCTACCACCTTCGACGCATCGCGCCTCAGTGCCCGCAACCGTGTGCTGCACCAGTTGTTCGGCGACCACCACGGCTGGTTGCTGGGGCGCCTGCGCGCGCGCCTGGGGTGTGGCGAAGATGCCGCCGACATGGCCGCCGAGACCTTCGCCCAGGTGGTGGCCGCGCCCGACCCGCAGGCCATCCGCGAGCCGCGCGCGCTGCTGACGACCATCGCCAAGCGGCTGGTATTCGCCACTTGGCGACGCCGCGACCTGGAACGCGCCTACCTCGAGGCGCTGGCACAACAGCCCTATGCGCATGAACCCTCGGCCCAGGAACAGGCCCAGGCCCTGCAAGCGCTGAGTGCCCTGGACAGCCTGCTCGAAGGGCTCTCGCCGATCGCGCGCAGTGCGTTTCTGTACAGCCAGCTGGAAGGCCTGAGCTATGCCGAAATCGGCCAACGCCTGGGCATTTCTGCGCCCCGCGTGCACCAGTACGTGGTCAAGGCGCTGGGCCTGTGCTACCTGGCGCTGGAACCCGCATGAGCGCAGCACGCCTGCCAACGGCGGTGGCCGAGGCAATCGAGTGGCTGGCCTTGCAGCGCTCGGGCACGCTGAGCGCGGCTGATCAGCAACGTTTTGAACACTGGTTGCACGCCAGCCCCGACCACAGCCTGGCCTGGCAACGCCTGCAACAGCGCCTGGGCCAGGCGTTCAGTAGTGCACCCGAGCTCTCGCGGGAGGTGCTGAGCCGTGCCGGCAGCAGCCGTCGACACCTGTTGCGCGGTGCGCTGAGCGTGACCGGGCTGGGCCTTGGCGCCTGGTGGCTACAGCGCCAGGGCTTGCTGGCGGTGGGCAGCAGCGACCTGCAGAGCGCTGTCGCACAGCGCCAGTCCTTTACCCTGGAGGACGGCAGCCGGGTGCTGCTCAACGCCCGCAGCCGGGTCGACCTGGCCTTCGACGCACAGCAGCGCACACTGATCCTGCGCGAGGGCGCGCTGAGTATCGAGGTGGCAGCCGATGCGCACCGGCCGCTGGTGGTGCGCAGCGCATTCGGCGAAGCTCGCGCCCTGGGTACGCGCTTCAGCGTGGCGCTGAGTGACCAAGGGGCACAGGTATGGGTGCAGACTTCGCGGGTGCAGGTAACGGTGCCTGGCGCCGCGCCGCTGGTGTTGCGCGCCGGCCAGGGCGCCTGGCTGGACGGCCACGCAGTGCGGCCATTGGACCCGCGCCTGGCACGGGCGGCCGCCTGGGAAGACGGCATGCTGGAAGTGCACGATCGTGCCCTGGGCGAGGTGATCGATGCGTTGCGCCCCTACCGGCATGGCTGGTTGCAGGTCACTGACGAGGCGGCGGCGTTGCGGGTTTCCGGGGTGTTCCCGCTGGACGACAGCGAGCAGGCGTTGCGCTCGCTGCAGGAGGTGCTGCCGTTGCGGGTAGAACAGCATCTGGGCGTGTGGACACGGCTGAGCTTGCGTGCGCGTTGATTATTTTTTTGCTGCCCCCTTAATAAATGCCCCGCTCGCGTCACATAGCTGGCATCGACTCGCCCTATGAAGACCGCCGCCATGCCCCTGTACCGCCCCTTGCGCCTGACCCTTTCACCGCTGGCCCTGGCCCTGGCCTTGAGCCTTGCCGCGTTCGACAGCGCGGCCGAACCTGCGGCTACCGCCGCCGCCCGGCAACAGCTGATCGACTTCGACCTGCCCGCCGGCTCGCTCGACGCGACCCTCACCGCGATTGCCCGCCACAGTGGCCGTGGCATTGCCTTCAGCGCGGCGCTGACTCGCGGCCTCACGGCGCCTCCATTGCGCGGCCACTACAGTGCCGAACAGGCCGTGCATCAGGCGCTGCAAGGATTGCCGCTGCAACTGAGCGTCACGCCCAGCGCCACCCTGAGCATCCAACCGCGCAGCGACGCCGCCGTGCAGTTATCGCAGACCGACATCGACGCACGCAGCCACACGCAGACCGCCTGGGGCCCGGCCTACAGCCGTGTGGCCACGCACAGCGCCAGCGCCACCAAGACCGACACGCCGCTGCTGGAAACGCCGCAGTCGATCTCGGTGATCACCCGTGAAGAGCTGGTCGCGCGCCAGCACGACAGCCTTGCCGACGTGCTCAACTACACGCCGGGCGTGGTCGCGCAGCCCAATGGCTACAGCCGCGTGGCCGACGACTACCGCATGCGCGGCTTCGATATCGGGCCACGCACCGGGGGAGTATTGCGCGACGGCATGAAGATGCAGAGCACCCAGTTCGAGGGCGGCCAGGAGCCCTATGGCCTGGAGCGCGTGGAGTGCTCAAGGGCGCCTCGTCAGTGCTGTATGGCCAGCTCGCCCCCGGCGGCCTGGTCAACACCGTGAGCAAGCGCCCGAGCCTTGATCCGCTGCACGAGATCAACCTGGAGTACGGCAATCACCAGCGGCGCCAGTTGTCCACCGACCACAGCGGTGCACTGGACGATGAGGGGCGATTGAGCTACCGCCTGACCGCGTTGAAGCGCGACAGTGGCACCCAGTACGATGCGATCGACGACGACAAGCAGTACATTGCCCCGGCCCTGGCCTGGCAGATCGACGACGACACGCGCCTGACCCTGCTGGCCAGCCAGCAACGCACCCAGACCACACTCACGCCACCGATCCGCTATGACCTTACGGTGTACAGCGCCACGCCCGGCTACAAGGTGCCCTACGACCTGTTCCCCGGCGAGCCGGACTACGACGCCTATGACGGTAGCCTGCACACCGCCGGCTACCTGTTCGAACACCGGCTCAACCAGTACCTGCAACTGCGCCAGGCCGTGCGCTACTTCGAGTCGCGCATCGACTACGACTACATCACCCTCAATACCAGCCGTGTCAGCGGGCCGAACCTGTCGCAGCTGTCGCGCAGCTACAACAGCCGTGAAGACATCGCGACCGGCTGGACCAGCGACAACAGCCTGCAACTGGCGCTGGACGGCGGGCGCTGGCAGCACACCGTGCTGGCGGGCCTGGACTATTACCGCAAGACCTATGACAGCCATCGTTTCAGCGGCAACGCCCCCGCGCTGGACCTGGCCAACCCGGTGTATGGCAACCTGCCTGAGGTCGACCGCTCGATCGACCGAGGCTCGGACCTGCACGCACGCCAGCTGGGGCTGTACCTGCAAGAGCAGGCCAAGCTCGACGAACGCTGGGTAGCCTTGTTCGGCCTGCGCCAGGACTGGGCCGACAGCACCACGCGCACCTACCGCGACGGCGCGCGCAGCACCACCGACGACAGCAAGCTCACCGGCCGCGTCGGTTTCGTATACCTGGCCGACAACGGCCTGGCGCCCTACATCAGCTACAGCCAGTCGTTCTTGCCGGCAACCGGCAGTGGCAGCGATGGCAAGCCGTTCTCGCCCACTGAAGGCGAGCAGTACGAGATCGGCCTGCGCTACCAGCCGGCCGACCGCGAATTGCTGATCAGTGCCGCGGTGTACCAGCTGACCCAGAGCAACGTGACCAGCTCCATCCCCGGCTCCGACTTCGATGAACAGACCGGCAAGGAGCGCAGCACCGGTTTCGAAATCGAGGCCAAGGCGCAGCTCACCGACAACCTGGCGTTCAACGCCGGCTACGCCTACACCGACGCCCACGTGATTGCCGACAACGATGCGCTGCTGCAAGGGTCACGTATCGAAGGCACGCCGTACCACAATGCCTCGCTGTGGCTGGACTATCGCCTCGCCGCGCTGGGGCTGCGCAACCTCACCCTCGGCGGCGGTGCGCGCTACAACGGCACCACGCACACCCTGCCCAGCATCAGCGACCGCAAGATCGCCGCCTACACGCTGTTCGATGCGCGGGTCAGCTATGCGCTGGACGAGCACTGGCAGCTCAGTGCGCGAGCCCAGAACCTGACCAACCAGCGCTACATGTACTGCGCCAATTCATGCCGCTATGGCGATGAGCGCAGCCTGGTGGGCTCGGTCAGCTACAACTGGTAGTGGTCGGCGCGGTTGCGCCGGGCGCGGCCTCTTCCTCACGCAGGCACTGGCTGAGCTTGTCGCAACTGGTTGACCAGTCGAGCAGCCAGTGCGGCAACGCCGGGGACTGTTGGTTCAGCCCCAGCTCGTGCACGAACTCGCTCGGCGCCAGCGTGCCCTTGGGCGCGCGAAACAGGCCACGCATCAGCACCACGCCGACCACGCGCCCGTCTTTCACGAAGCGGTGCTCCATGAAGCTCCATTTCTCGTCCCAGCCGAGCATGCGGGTGTGCAGCTCGAAGCGTTCGAACAGGCGCAGTTCGCGGCGAAACTTGCCCCACACGTCGCCCACAATGGGCACCGCCCTGCGCCGTAGTGCGACCCGAAAAGCGCCGCTGCGCAGCACATAGTCCATGCGGCCGACGTCGGCCAGGGTGAAATAGCGGCCATTGGTGACATGGCGGTTCAGGTCCAGGTCCAGCGGCCATACGCGCAGGTGCACCACCGTGGTCGCCAGCCCGTGCACGGGTTTGCGCCAGGGCCGGCGCAACAGCATCAACAACAGTCGGAACCAGAGATTCATGGGTTGCTCGCCAATGTGATCAGTGCAGCAGTCTAGCCACCTGCCCGGGTGGCACGGTAGATTCGCAAATGACTTTTTCCATGCGAAAACTGCAAGAGTGCCCTTCATGCATGTCACGTTGCTGCTCGTTGAGCACTGTTCTGCCGCCAGTGCCTCGATTGCGCTGGAGTTCCTGAGCGCGGCCAATTTCTTCAGCAGCGCGCAGGCGCCGCTGTTCGAGGTGGTCACCGCGTCCCTGGAGGGGGGCGACGTCGGCACCCTGGGCGGGCAGCGTTTTCAGGCAAGCTGTGCGCTGGACGCCATTGCCCGCACCGACCTGGTGGTGATTCCGGGTTTTCTGTTCACGCTCAAGGACGCCCTGCCCGGTTTCGCCGCACATGCCGGCTGGCTGCGCCGACAGCATGCACAAGGCGCCAGCGTGGCGGCGATGTGCAACGCGGCGTTCATGCTGGCCGAGACCGGCCTGCTCGACGACTGCCGCGCCACCACCCACTGGGCGTTCGCCGAGCCGTTTCGCCGCCGCTACCCGCAGGTCCGCTTGCAGGCGCAGCAAATCCTTTGCGAAGACGACCGCCTGATCACCAGCGGTGGCGCCACTGCCGCCCTGGACCTGATGCTGCACCTGATCCGACGCTTCGCCTCGCTGGAGCTGGCGCAACAGTGTAGCCGTTACCTGCTGATCGACAACGTACGCAGCGAACAGTCCAGCTACGTACTGTGGTCGATGCCCAAGCGCCATGGTGACCAGCAGATCCTGCAGGTGCAGAACTGGCTGGACGAACACTTTGGCGAAGCGCTGCTGATCGATGAATTGGCCAGTCAGTTCGGTTTTGGCGTGCGCAACTTCAAGCGCAGGTTCAAGGACGCCACCGGCTACACGCCGATTGCCTACCTGCAGACCCTGCGCCTGGAGCAGGCAAAGCAACTGCTGGAAACCACCCAGATGAGCCTGGACAGCATCACCTTCAAGGTCGGCTACGAAGACAGCAACTCGTTTCGCCGCCTGTTCCTCAACCGCGTGGGGCTGCTGCCGACGGCGTACCGCAAGAAGTTTCAAAGCGCGACAGGCTGATACCTGGTCAGAGCTGCTTGAAGGTCTGCTGAGTGATTTCCTCAAGCCCGGCTTCGGTGATTTCTTTCCAGTCGTTCTCGGTCACGGCCTGCATGTTGTCGCTTTTACGGGTAACCACTTGCAATTGGGCGGTACCGGGTGCCTCGATGGTCAAGTGCGACTTGTTGTTGACCGCGACGCTAAAGAACCCGGGGGAGAACCACGACCAGAACTCGACGATATGGACCTTCACCGTGGCCGCATCCTGCGTGTTGGCGTCGGTCACCACCTCGTAGCCTGCCTGACGGTAGGCCGATGCGACTGCATCGCTGACCAGTCGCGATACGGTGCGCCCGGAGGGCAGCAATACATCGCCCAGGCCTTTGCCATAGCCGTTTCGCTTGCGAGCGATGGCTCGCTCGGTGATAGACCGGTCGGTGACTTCGTCGTTCTTCAACGAGGGGATGTCAGCGCTGCGGGGCTTGATCTGAAAGACGCGCTCGTCGACCGCGCTGATGTGCACTTTCTTGCCATTACCGGGCGCCACAATCTGGCCAGCACCGAGCTGTGCAACGTTTACATCGATTTCCGACCGGCTGGTAGCACACCCCGTCGTAAATGCCAGTACCACAACTGCCAACGCAATCCGCACGTTCATCTGTCACACCTTATCCATATCGCCATCATTGGCCTGGCCGAGCATCGGCGCCAGCGATTGTAGCGAAAAGGCAAAATCCGCTTCCAACCTGCCGGAGCACTCACGCTGTAGACGCGTCGATGCCAGGCGCTACCGATGCAAGCACGAATGCGCACCTCATTGACGAACGCAGTGAAATTCGCACCTGCTCCACAAACATGACTCGATTGGAACACTGTGCCAGACAGGGCAACTTCCCAAGATTAAGCAACGCAATTCTTACACCCAGGCTGGTCGTGCATCCAGCATGGACAAATGCTCAGTACTCAGCCGTTATCACTCGTAGTAGCGTTATGCCTCTAAGGCCCCGATTGGGCTAAGAGAGCACTGGAGCAAGAAATGGAATTTGTAGAACGCCTCAACTCTATGTCCGCAAAAGTCAATCAATTGGCATCAACTATCCAGACAGAGGAAGCCACTAAAACAGCATTTGTGATGCCCTTTATCCATACGGTCCTGGGATACGACGTATTCGACCCTTCCGAAGTCGTTCCCGAGTACGTATGTGATGTCGGAACCAAGAAGGGAGAAAAAATCGATTACGCCATCCTGAAAGGCGGGGAAATTCAGATCCTGATCGAAACCAAGAAGATCGGCGAACCTCTCAACATCAATCACGCCAGTCAGCTGTTCCGATATTTTCATGTCACGACCGCCAGAATTTCGATTCTGACGAACGGCCGATTTTACAAGTTCTTCACTGACTTGGATGCGGCGAACAAGATGGATGAAAAACCTTTCTTGGAGATCGACTTGCTCGACATTGATGAGCACGTGATTCCAGAGCTTCAGAAACTTACCAAATCCGCCTTTGACGTCGATTCGATCATCAATGCTGCGGGTGAGCTCAAGTACGTTGGTCAGATCAAAAAAAGAGATGGCCAGCCAGTTCAGCCAACCCGATGACGACTTCGTTCGCTTCTTTGCAAGCCGTATCTATGAAGGCGCCATCACTCAGAAAGTCAGAGACCAGTTCGCACAGCTCACTCGGAAGGCCGCTTCACAGTTCTTAAATGATCAGATCAACGACCGACTCAAATCAGCTATCAGCGGCGTACCCTACCAAACACGCGCAGAGCAAGTCGTCGCAGAAAACCAGACAGAGCCTGCCGATACGCCAGAAGACCGCGTCATCACGACGATGGAAGAGCTCGAAGGCTTCCACATCGTGAAAGCGATCGTCAGAGCAGTGATCGATGCGAAGCGCATCGCTCACCGGGACACTCAAAGCTATTTCGGAATTTTACTGGACGACAACAACCGTAAGCCGATTGCGCGACTCCACTTCAATCGATCGCAGAAGTACCTTGGCATTTTTGATAAAGACAAGAATGAAACCCGCCACCCCATTAGCTCGCTGGACGACATCTACGAGTTTTCCAACGCGCTGAAAGAGACCGTCGCCTACTATCAAGAGTCCTAGAACGTACCCCGCGCCCCGGCCGCAGGTAACACCGCCGGGGTCTCGCCAATCAGCCGTGACACCTCTTCACGTAACGTGACACGTCCCCCATCCTCAGCGCCAATGCAGGTTGAGCTTGGCCGCAGCACTGCAAAACACACCAGCCATCAGCAACAGGCTACCCGCAACCACCAGGCGCAAGCGGGTCATGGCAAGAACTCCTGAGCGAGCAAGCCTCCATTATCCCCCCCTGCCCAGGCGGCGGCAGCCGCGCTGACGCACGGCAACCTGCGACAGGGCTGGCAACCGGGTGCTCAGCTCAGCTGGTAATCCAGCCAGATACGGTGCGTGCCGTCGGCGTCGATCTTCAGCCCGCCGGTCCCCGCGATGCCTTGCAGGTCTGCAGTGCCACTGCCTGGCACGATACTGAAGAACTCGTTCGCCCGATCGCTGCCGGTCGTGGATGCAGAGTGGATGAAGTTGAACGTGCCGGCCGTGCCGTTCACGCTGCCTTCAAAGCTCTCGATGGCGATATAGCTGCCGGTCCTGCTGGCAGGGTCGAATGCCGCCGTGAACACGGTCGCCGAATGGCCCTCGATCGCACCGGCATAGCGCTTGTGCAGGGTGCTGACAGACACCGGCAATGCGGTCGTGATGGCGGGCACAGGGCTCACGCTGGTCGGCGTGAAATCCCGCGTCGAAAAAGTGGCAACCGCTTCCATTCCAAAACCGCCTTTATCCAGTGAGGAGGAGCGGACCATTCTACTTCACACACCGGCGTGTACTGAACAAGGCGGGGCGCCTGAAAGGCATGTCTTAAAACTGTAACTTTTCCGACATAACATCGAACCAGCTTCTGACATCTATCATTGGTTGGCCATCGGCCCTGTTCATGGATTAACTGCCCCATGCGTCGTGTCGTATTCAATCAGAAAGGCGGCGTCGGCAAGTCCAGCATCGCCTGCAACCTCGCGGCCGTCAGTGCTGCCGAGGGCTATCGCACGCTGCTGGTCGACCTCGACCCGCAAGCCAACTCCACGCACTACCTCACCGGGCTTGCCGACGACAGCATTCCCTCGGGCATTGCCGACTTTTTCAAGCAGACCCTGGCCAGTACCCCCGGCAGCCTGCGCAGCCGCGTTGCCATCACCCCGACCCGATACGACAACCTGCACCTGGTGACCGCCAGCCCGGAACTGGCGAACTGCAGTCGAAACTTGAAAGCAAGTTCAAGATCCGCAAGCTGCGCAAGCTGCTGGTGGAGCTGTCCGAGGACTACGAGCGCATCTACATCGATACCCCGCCCTCGCTGAACTTCTATACCTTCAGCGCACTGGTGGCCGCCGACCGGTTGCTGATCCCGTTCGACTGCGATGCTTTTTCGCGCCAGGCCCTGCAGCAGGTCCTGGAGCAAGTGGAAGACCTGCGCCAGGACCACAACGAGGACCTGCAGATCGAAGGTGTGGTGGTCAACCAGTTCGTTGCCCGTACCGCCCTGCACCAGAGCCTGGTAGACGCGCTGCTGGCCGACGGCTTGCCGGTGCTGCCGGTGTACCTGAGCAGCTCGATCAAGATGCGCGAGTCCCACGAGGTGTCAGTGCCGCTGGTGCACTTCGCCCCCCGCCACAAACTGTCGCTGGAGTTCGTCGACCTGCTGGGCGCCCTGGAGCGCGCCGCCTGAGCGTGCGCAAGGCTGCACAATGGCAGGCGCGCCTGTAGCCACCACCGCGCGCCCTCGCCCTTGTTGCTGGCCCCGTCCTGCTGAACCCGCCTCTCACACACGCCCGCAACGCGCGGGCTTGTTGCACGCAAGCGCTCTGGGCCGCGCCTCAAACAGTGATGGCACTGCGGCATCACGCTGTCGCAGAAGTTCAATTGCTATACAAAAATAAATAGTTGTACAAGTTTTGCCAAAATTTATAGCATCCCCGCCAAGGCCTCGCGCACCACAGGCCCTTTGCTACCTCCCCCGCCCTGGATGGCCCCACCCTGTTTCGCAACGGCTCACGCTTGCGAGCAACGACTTGTTTGTGCCTGCCGGATTCTCTCGGCGTGATCGAGGCTAAAAAATGGCAACCGTAATGACCCACTTCGACAACATGAAAGTCTCGCGAAAACTCGGCGCCGGTTTCGGCTTCCTGTTACTGGCCGTACTGGCCGTGGCGTTTGTTGGCCATACCAGCAACACCTTGCTGGTAGACCGGCTCGACACCACGCGCCTGGTCGCACGCTCAACGATGCCGTGCAGACCATGCGTCGCACCGAGAAACAATATGAGGTGGCCGCCGATCCGCGTTATGTGGTGACGTACCGCGAGCACCTCGCAGTGGTTCAAGGTCTGGTATCCAAGGCGCTGGCGTCGATGCAGCGTGCCGAAAACCAGACCGCGTTGCGCCAGTTGCAAGCCAGCACCGCCGACTATGATCGGACGGTGCAGCGCCTGATCGACAACGACACAGCCCTGGCAGCGGCCCTGGAGCCGCTGGGGCAGCGCTCTGAAACCTACGCGCAAACGTTGTCCTCACTGGTCGAAAGCGCCACGGCCGGCGCCTTGCTGGCGCCCGAGCCTGCACACATTCGCAACCTGCGCAGCATCAGCGACCTGCGCAACGGCATGGCACAGTTCCGCCTGGCACTGCGCCGCTACATCAGCGAGCCGAGCGCGCCCAACCAGCAAACGCTGTTCAACACCACCGACGCCTTGCTCGACGATCTCGGCAGGACGCGCACGCTGCTGCCCGCAGAGCAGGTCGGCCAGCTTGAAGCCGTATACGCCGGCATGCGCCGCTATCGCACGGTATTGCAGGAGGTACAGGCGCTGTTCGAACAGAAGGACACACTGCGCCAGCAGGTCGACCAGTTCAGCGGCGCCATGGACACCACCATGACCGGCTTGATGGACACCCAGCAGCGACTTGCCCGCGACGATCAGCACAACGCGCTGCTGCAGATTGCCGGCTTGTCGCTGCTGGCCTTGCTGGCCGGGCTGTTTGCGGCAGTGGTGATCGCCCGCCAGATCACCGTGCCGCTATCGGTCACCGTCGAACTGGCGCGCCGCATCGCCAAGGGCGACCTCACCCCCCAGGCCAAGGCGGCGCGGCGCGACGAACTGGGCGAGTTGCAGAATACCGTACTGGACATGGCCGACAGCCTGAACACACTGGTCAAGGGCATCGGTAGCGGCGTGAGCCACATCTCGACCGCAGCCGAAAAGCTCTCGGCCATGAGCGAACAGACCAGCGCCGGCGTGCGCCAGCAGAAGGTGGAAGTCGATCAGGTCGCGACCGCCATGCACGAGATGGCCTCCACCGTGCAGGAAGTTGCGCGCAACACCACCGACGCCTCCGCAGCCGCCACCCTGGCCGAGGAGCAGGCCCGCCATGGCGGTGCGGTGGTCAAGCAGGCTACCACCCAGATCAGCGAGTTGTCCGATGCCATAGAAGCGCTGGGCGGCGCAATGAATACCCTCACCCAGGACAGCGAACAGATCGGCCAGGTGATCGATGTGATCAAGGCGGTGGCCGAACAGACCAACCTGCTGGCGCTCAATGCTGCCATCGAGGCCGCACGCGCAGGTGAGCAAGGCCGTGGTTTTGCCGTGGTCGCGGACGAAGTACGCTCGCTGGCCCAACGCACCCAGAACTCCACCCAGGAAATCGAGACACTCATCACCGCCCTGCAACAGGGCACCCAGGCGGCGTCGACGCTGATGGCTTCCAGCCGTGAACGCACGCTCGACACCGTGCTGCTGGCGCAGAAGGCCGAACACGCGATTGGCGAGATCAACCAGTCGATCGGGACCATTCAGCAGATGAGCCTGCAGATCTCTGCGGCGGCGGAGCAGCAGAGCGCCGTGGCCGACGAGATCAACAAAAGCATCATCAATGTGCGCGATGTGGCGGACCAGTCGGCCACCGCCAGCCAGCACAGTGCCACCGCCACCCTTGAGCTGGTATCGCTGGGGCAAGACCTGCAGCGACTCACCTCGCACTTCAGAACGTGAGGCGCCCCGAGCAGGCGATAGCGACACAGGCCATGGCACACAGGCGAGGTTGAACGATGCTGAATGCGCACCCACCCTACCCGATCAACGAGGTGTTTCGCCAGCAGGCGGTCAACGAACTGCGCGCCCTCGAACACAGCGAAGACGAGGTGTTCGAACTGATCGTCGGCCTGGCGGCGGCGCACTTTGCCGCCCCCATCGTGTTGATTTCCATCGTCGACGAGCAGCGCCAGTGGTTCAGTGCGAAGGTCGGCCTGGACGTCACCCAGACCCCTCGCAACGCGTCGTTCTGTGCACACGCCTTGACCTGCAACGACGTGCTGGAAATCGAGGATACGCGCCTGGATCAACGCTTCAAGGACAACCCGCTGGTCACCGGCGCGCCGGGCATTCGCTATTACGCCGGCGCCCCGCTGATGACCGCACAGGGGCTGGGGCTGGGTACGCTGTGCATCATCGACACTCAGCCCAGGCCGGCAATGAGCCTGGCTGAACGCGCGGTGCTGCAGCGCTACGCACAGCTGGTCATGCACCGCATAGAAAGCCTGCGCTGCGAAGTGTTTGTAGACCTGCCAACCGGCCTGTTGAACCGCACCCGCATCGAGCAGGACATCCTGCACTGCCCGGCCCAGGGTGAGGATCGCTGGCTGGTGGCGGTGGATACGCTGACGCCGACCTTTCTCAACGATATCGTCAAGGCGCTCGGCTACTGCTTCATGCAGGCGCTGGTGCTTGAGCTCAAGCAGCGCCTGCTGCAATGCCTGCCGCCTGAATGCGCGCTGTACCGCATAAGCCCCACACGTTTCGCCTTTTTCTGGCCACTGAGTGAGCCGGTGACGCCGCTGTGCACTGCGCTGACCCGCGACTTCGACGTGCCGGTGGCGGCCCATGGCATCCCGCTCAAACTGGAGGTGACGCTGGGCCTGCTCAACCTCGACAGCTACCGGGACAACCGCAGCGATGCACTGCGCACCGTCATCACCGCAGCGGAAGATGCCAGGGCCCGAGGGGTTGCCTGGTGCGAGTACCAGCCGGAACTCGACGCCGCGCAGCAACGTGCCTTTCTCCTACTGACCTCGCTGGCGCAAGCGATTCGCCTGAATGACCAGTTGAGCCTGGTGTACCAGCCACGCATCAACCTGAAAACCGGAGCGTGTACCTCTGTCGAGGCGTTGCTGCGCTGGGAGCACCCGACCCTGGGCTCGATCGGCCCGGCCGAGTTCATCCCCCTGGCCGAAAAAACCGCGCTGATCCGGCCTTTGAGCACTTGGGTGCTGCACGCCGCGATCAAGCAGATATCGGCATGGCACGCGCAGTCACTGGCGATAAAGGTCGCAATCAATGTGACGGCCCAGGACCTGTCAGACGCAGCCTTTACCGACCTGATGTTCGAGCTGATGACGCGTTACGGTGTCCAGCCCAGCGCGTTGGAGCTCGAGTTCACGGAAAGCACGCTGATCGCCAACCCCCAGGAAGTCAGCCGCCAGCTGCAACGCGTGCGCGCCGCCGGCATCGATGTGGCCATCGACGACTTCGGCACGGGCTACAGCAACTGGACCTACCTGCGGCAGTTGCCGGCTACCACGGTCAAGCTCGATCAGTCACTGATTCGCAACATCCACAGCGAGGAGAAGGACAAGCGCGTGGTGCAGACACTGATCAGCCTAGCGAAGAAATTGCGCTACCGGGTGGTGGCCGAAGGCATCGAGACGCTTGAGCACCTGGACACGGTCCGCGCGTGGGGATGCGATGAGGCGCAGGGCTATCTGATTGCCATGCCGATGACGCCGCAGCGGCTGCCAGGCTGGTTTGCGCTCGAACGCAGCGCCTGACCAGGCCCCGGCCAGTGTGCAAGCACGCCCGCCCGGGTCAAGCCAAGGAGGCGCTATGGCGCCAGCTCGGCATCGGTGTCCAGATGCTTCTGGCCGATCGGGTCGGTGGCCGGCGTGGCTTGCGGCGCCTGGGCGTCGCCCCCCGGCGGCGGGGTCAGTTGCAGCACTTCGCTGGTGTACTTCCATTCCTGCATCACACGCTCGGGGTCGTCATTCAGGCGGGTGCCGTAGCTCGGCACGATCTGGTGCAGCTTGGCCTGCCAGGCCGGTGTGGCAACCTTGTCCTTGAACACTTTCTGCAGCACCTCAAGCATGATCGGTGCAGCGGTCGAGGCGCCGGGTGAGGCCCCCAGCAAGCCTGCGATGCTGCCGTCGGCGGAACTCACCACCTCGGTGCCGAGCTTGAGCACCCCGCCCTTGGCCTCGTCGCGCTTGATGATCTGCACGCGCTGGCCGGCCTGCCACAGGCGCCAGTCTTCTTTTTTCGCATTCGGGAAATAGCTCTTCAGGCCTCGAAACGGTCGTCGTCGGACTGCATCAACTGGCCGGCGAGGTACTGCACCAGGTCGAACTGGTCCACGCCCACCTTGGTCATCGGCCAGATGTTGTGAAAGGTCATGCTGCCGAGCAAATCGAAGTACGAGCCCTCTTTGAGGAACTTGGTGGAGAACGTGGCGAACGGGCCGAACAGGATCACCCGCTTGCCATCCAGCACACGGGTGTCCAGGTGCGGCACCGACATCGGCGGCGCACCCGTGGCAGCAATGCCGTAGGCCTTGGCCATATGCTGCTGGGCAATGGCCTGGTTGTCGGTGACCAGGAACGAACCGCCCACCGGGAAGCCCGCATATTCCCTGGCTTCGGGAATACCGGATTTCTGCAGCAGGGTCAGCGCCGCGCCACCGGCGCCGATGAACAGGAAGCGGGTGTCGGTGGCCGCTTCGGTGCCGGTCTTGAGGTTCTTGTACTGCACGTGCCAGGAGCCGTCGTCGTTGCGCTTGATGTCCTGCACTTCGCTCGACAGGTCGAGCTTGAAGCTCTGCTGCGCCTTGAGGTGGCTGACGAACTGACGGGTGATCTCGCCGAAGTTCACGTCGGTGCCGATGGGCGCCCAGGTGGCGGCGATCTTCTGGTTGGGGTCGCGCCCTTCCATCATCAGCGGCACCCACTGGCGGATCTGCGCCGGGTCTTCGGAATACTGCATGGGGCGGAACAAGGGGCTGGCCTGCAGCGCCTCGTAGCGCTTCTTGAGGAACCGGATGTTGTCATCGCCCCACACAAAGCTCATGTGCGGCGTGGCATTGATAAACGAGCGCGGGTCTTTCAGCACGCCGTTCTTGACCTGCCAGGCGAGGAACTGCCGGGTGATCTGGAAGGCCTCGTTGATCTCGATGGCCTTGGTGATATTGATGGTGCCGTCGGGGTTCTCGGGCGTGTAGTTGAGCTCGGCCAGGGCCGAGTGGCCAGTGCCGGCGTTGTTCCAGCCGTTGGAGCTTTCTTCGGCAACGCCGTCGAGGCGCTCGACCATCTGCATCGACCAGCCAGGTTCCAGCTCATTGAGCCAGATCGCCAGCGTCGAACTCATGATGCCGCCACCCACCAGCAGTACATCGACTTTGCGG
>NZ_JAAHBU010000162.1 GCF_010671725.1 Pseudomonas brassicae
GCTGGCTTGCCAGCGAAGCTCTTTCAGCGAGCTTTCACGGTCTTGGGCGCCTTGCCTGCCTTCATCTGCTCCAGCAACGGCGTGCACTGGTTCGGCTCACCCCCACTGGGCGCCACCAATGCCAGCAACCCGGCCGCCGGTGCCACCGCAACGGCCAACGCAACCATCCCCGCCCCACGCAACGCCAGCGGCACCGCCTGCACCCCGGCACTGGGCTTGGCGAACGGCCCCCGCACATACAGGGGCGAGCGCAGCGAGAACAGGCGCAGGCCCTTGGACTCAGGGTTGATCTTCAGATCCAACTGCTCGGTGGCGAAGTTGGCCGTGCCATCGATGTAGATGATCGCGTTCTCGGTGTCGAACACGAACAGACGGGTACTGGCCAGGCCATCCTTGATGCCGAAGTCCGCCGCCGCGCAGTTGATCTTCACCTCATTGTCGCCAAATAGCTTGCCGACCACGTAGTTGCCCACGTTGAGCCCGGCAATCTCCATCAGCCCGCGGCTGATCGCGCCGTCGTTGATCAACAGCTTCAGTTCGCCGTTGGAACTGCCCAGCAAGGCCGCCACCGAGTTGCCACGGCCACTGATGTCGCGTCGCCGTTGAGCGCGCCGAAGCTGGTCTTCATCGGCTCGAAGGTGGGGAACAACTGCTTGAGCTTGAAGTTGCGCGCCGTCAGCCGGGCGCGGCCCTGCATCGGTACCACGCGGCCATCGAGGCGGATCTGCGCATCGAGCTTGCCACCGGCCACGCCGAAGCTCAGCGGCTCCAGGCGCAACACGCCATCGTCGAGCACGACATGCGCGTTCAGGTCCTTGAACGGCAGCTCCTCGCTGTGCACGATGCGCTTGCCGCTGAAGGTGACGTCTGCATCCATGGCCCGCCAGCGTTCGGTACGGAATTCTTCCACCGGCAGCACCTTGCCCGCAGGCTGTTTGCTGGCGCCGCCACGGGCTTTCTGTTCGGCATTCGAGTCGGCACCGATCAACGGCCCGAGGTCCTTGAACAGCAACTGGTTGGACACCAGCTTGCCCGTGAGCCTGGGTCGCGGCTGGCTGGCGACGAAGGCCAGGTCGCCATGGATATCGCTGTCGCCGATCTTGCCGTTGAAGCCTTCGTAGCGAAACAACGCGCCACCCGGCTCGTGCAGCTTGGCGATCAGGTGGCCGTCGGTGGCGTAGGCCGGCGAATCAGGCAAGGTCACGCCGGTCAGCGGGTACAGGTTGCCCAGGCTGGCACCCGCCAGGCGCAGGCGCAGGTCCAGCGCGCCGAGGTTGCGCGGGTCGGTCAGGGTGCCGGCTACCGCGATGCGGGTATCGGCGATGCGCAGGTCGGCCTGCAGCGGGAACGGCAGGCTCGCATCCTGCAGCGCCAGCAAGCCGCCGATCTTGCCGGTGCCGCTGAGTGGCTGGCCCTTGTAGCGGCCGTCGACCTTGAGCGCAAAGGCGTAGTCCTGGGGCGCAGCGCCCGCTGTGGCAGCCTTGTCGGCCGAGGCCTTGCCGACGATGTCGCGGTAGGCGATGGGCTTGCCCAACGGATCGATCTGGACCTTCACAGCGGTCTTGAGGGTCTGGTCGTCCAGGCTCACCTGGCCCTTGTCGAAACCGATGGCGCCGATGTCCAGCACCCACTTCGACGGTGCTGCGTTCTCGTCCTTGGCCCCGACGTCGAACGTCCAGTTGGCACGCCCGTCGGCCAGGCGCTTGAGGCTGGCGGCCGGCAGGCTCAGGTCGATGCGCGGGATGACGATGCGCTGGGCCAGCAACGGCAAGGGCGCCAGGCGGAACTCGACCCGCTGCAGCGTGACCATCTGCGGCTCTTTGAGCCAGTCGGGGTTGCCCAGGGTCAGGTCGTCGGCAATGAATCGCGGCCACGGCAGCCAGGCGCGCCAGCCACCCTCTTCGGGTTCGCGCTGCCAACGCACGGCGAGGTTGCCGTTGATCGCAAAGGGCCGGTGCAGGGCTTCAGAGACTTTTTCGTTGAGGGTCGGCTTGACCCGGTTCCAGTCAAAGGTGGCGATGACGATGACCAGGACCGCCAGCACCAGCAGCAGGCTGGCGAGGGTCCAGGAAATGATCTTGGCGGGGCGCGTCATTGCACGAATCTCCTGATGACAGCAGTGGCACTTAACAGCTGGGACTATCAACGCCGTCGATTGTTACCATTATGTTTATGAACTTTTCTATCTGACGCCCAAGCGTAGCATTGGCCCCGTACCCACTTTCCAGCCCTCCCAAGGAGCGCCAGACCATGAAACGCCAATTGCTGCTCAGCCTTACCCTGTCCCTGCTGGCCGTCAACGCTTTCGCCGTACCGGCAACCGAACAGAACCTGTCTGCCGAGGCCCGCGACAGCGCCACAGTCACTTCCCAGCCGCTCGGCAGCCTGGCCGAAGGCGGTTCTGACCGCCTGATCGAACGTAGCAAACGCGTGGCCGAAGGTGGCTCGGATCGCCTGCGTGAACGCAACAGCCGGTCGAGCTGAGCCTGTGCGCCAGCGTGGCGGCACCAAGCCCGGTGCATTGACCGGGCTTTGTTTTTACCTGCCGACACAATAAAGTGCAGGGCTGTTTGACTGTGAACCGATACTCGCCATGCTGCCGCGCGCTGAACAAAAGCAACAGACCCGACAGGCCCTGCTGGATGCCGCCCGCCACCTGATGGAAAGCGGCCGAGGCTTCGGCAGCATCAGCCTGCGCGAAGTGGCCAGGAGCGCCGGCATCGTGCCGACCGGGTTCTACCGCCACTTCACCGACCTGGACCAACTGGGCCTGGCCCTGGTCAACGAGGTCGACGAGACCTTTCGCCAGACCATCCGCCTGGTGCGCCACAACGAATTCGAGCTGGGTGGCATCACCGATGCGTCGGTGCGCATCTTTCTCGATGTGGTGGCAGCCAACCGCGCGCAGTTCCTGTTTCTGGCCCGCGAGCAGTACGGTGGTTCGCAGCCGGTGCGCCAGGCGATTGCCAGCTTGCGTGAAGCGATCAGCTCGGACCTGGCCGCCGACCTTGGGCGCATGCCGCGCTGGCAGCACCTGGACGAGGCAGCGCTGGGGGTGATGGCGGACCTGGTGGTCAAGACCGTATTCGCCACCCTGCCCGAGTTGATCGACTCGCAGGATGAGCCGGCGGCGGGGCAATTGAGCGCGCAGGCCAAGATCACCCAGCAGTTGCGCTTCATCTTTGTTGGTGCCAAGTACTGGCAGGGGCTCGGGAATATCGGCTGACCCCTTCGCTGGCAAGCCAGCTCCCACAGGGTTCTGCGCTGCTCACAATACCCTGTGGGAGCTGGCTTGCCAGCGAAGGGGCCCTCAAGCCGAACCGCAATTCCTGCTACCATGCGCCACAAACGCCCATCGCGACGACGCCTCTCCATGCCCGACCTTCGTACCGCCCAGCCTGACCTCCCAGCCCTGCTCGACAGTGTCCAGCAGCACTTCGCCCAGCGCATCGTGCCGCTCTGGCAAGGCCCGGGCTGGAACGCAGACATGGCGCTGCCATTCGAAGCCCTCGACGCACAGCACCAGCCCCTGCCGGTGCAGCGCTACCGCGCGATGGCCTGCGCGCGCCAGCTGTACCTGTTCAGCAGCCGCATCGAGCAGCCCGGCGCCGCCGAGCGTGCTGGCGCCCTGCTGCGTACGCTGCAACGCCACTTCCACGACGCCGAGCACGGTGGCTGGTTCTACAGCATCGACGCCCAGGGCAAGCCGCTGGACCGTACCAAGGATCTGTATACCCACGCCTTCATCGTGTTCGCCTGCGCGCACTACTGGGGCAAGGTGAACGAGCCGATGGTCGAGTCGACCTTGAATGCCGCCCTCGAAGTGGTACTGGAACGCTTTGCCAGCGACGAGGGCCTGTACGAAGCGAGCCTGGCCGAGGACTGGTCGAGCCTGGGCAGCGGGCCGTTGCAGAACCCGCTGATGCACCTGGCCGAAGCCTTCCTGGCGACCCTGTCGGTACGCCACGACGTGCGAGTGCAGGACGCACTGCTGCAGCTCACCGATGCCCTGCAGGCACGCTTCATCGACCCGGCCCACGGGGTCATGCTGGAAAAACCGCGCGAGGCTGTGGATAACTGGTTCGAGCCAGGCCATCAGTTCGAGTGGTTCTACCTGCTGGAGTCCTCACCGCTGCTGCGTGGCAGCGCGCTGCACGGCTCGCTGAGCCGGGCGTTCGGCTATGCCGAGCAGTGCGGTGTGAAAGACGGCGCGGTGCTGGCGATGCTCAATGTCGATGGCAGCGTGCGCGATGCCACCCAGCGCATCTGGGCCCAGGCCGAGTACCTGCGCGCACTGACCTTGCGGCCCGACAGCGCGGGCAAGGTGCTGGCGCAGTTGCACGCCTTGCAGCAGAATTTCCTGCATGCCGGTGGCTGGCATGAATGCCGCGACGCCAGCGGCGCGGTCAGCCGGCACGATATGCCATCGACCACCCCGTATCATCTGGCGACCTGCCTGGAAGGCTTGCAGCGCGTCGTCTGACGCCCTGGCGGCGAAGGGGCCACTCGCCCCACCTGTCATTTATGCCAGTATCCGCCAAAGCAGCAGCTTGCTAGATTCGGCGCTCCAGTCACGCAAGGAGCGCCACCATGGACCTGAGCAAACTGATCGCAGACACCGCCGACTACCAAAGCATCAGCAAACCCGACAAGCAGGCCTTTACCAAGGCCAAGCACGACTTCTACCTGAGCCTGCAGCGCATTCTGGAGAAGAAAGCCGACCATGCCGACGCCGGGCTGCACGATGCCATCAATGACCTGCTCAAAGAGCAGGGGCTGCTCCAGACCAAGCACTACTACGATGGCCTGAAAACGGCCCCTGCGCAGTAGGCCAGCGGGCCTCACGCCTTCGAACGATCGATCGAGAACCCCGCCCACGCCTGGCTCACCGGCATCAGCTCGAGGCTGTTGATGTTGATGTGGGCCGGCTGGTTGAGAATCCAGAAGATGGTCTCGGCGATGTCCTGCGGCTGAATCGGCTCGGCGCCGGCGTAGGTCGCGTCATAACGGGCCTGGTCGCCAGCAAAGCGCACCAGCGAGAACTCGCTTTCGCACAGCCCCGGCTCGATGTTGCTCACCCGCACGCCGGTGCCCTGCAGATCACAGCGCAGGCTCCGGGAGAACTGCCCGACGAATGCCTTGGTGCCGCCATACACATGGCTGCCCGGGTACGGGTAGTTGCCCGCCACCGACCCCACGTTGAGAATCGTCGCGCCCCGCCCATGGGCGATCAGCCGCGGCAGCAACAGGCGGGTGCTGTACATCAGGCCCTTGATGTTGGTGTCGACCATGGTTTCCCAGTCGTCCAGATCGCACGTGGGCGCAGGGTCCGCGCCCAGCGCCAGGCCGGCGTTGTTGATCAGCCCGCGCAGCTTGGCGAAACGTGGCGGCAGCCCTTCGATGGCCGCTTCCATGGCCTTGCGGTCGCGCACATCGAGCACCAGGCCGTGCACTTCGGTGTGTTGCGACAGCTCTGCACACAGCGCCTCCAGGCGCTCCTGGCGCCGACCGGTCAGCACCAGCGACCAACCCGCCTGGGCGAAGCGACGCGCACAGGCCTCGCCAAAACCGGACGTGGCGCCGGTGATGAATACGGTGGAAGTCATGGCAATATCCTCGCGAATGTCATGGGACGACAGGGCGTGCAGCATGCCCCGCCAGCCAAGTGCGCAGCAAGCCGAAAATCAACTGTACAAAAAACGAACAAACCTTGGAAAGCCTTGCTGCACAAGGCCCCGCGCAAGCTGTACGCACCTTATCCACAGGCCTTTGCACACAGACTGGGGGCAACTGCGCAACGCTGGAGGCCGCGACTTTCGGGGGTTGCTGCGGGGTTTTGCAAGTATTTAGCTTGACCTGGAGCGGGTCATTTGAACAACGGCGCCGAGCACGTCGACAAAGGATAACGTCGGTGATGGCCCGAGGCCTTGAACTACGGCCCCTGCGCCACTCTTTCCAAGGCTTGCCCACAGACTTATCCACAGGCCTTGAAGCACCTTGGCCAGGGAAATGACGCCCCGATAAAAGCCTTGACAAATAGGCTTGCAGGCGTCAGAAAAACCACCGATCAAAAAATGAACAGCAGGCTGCAAGCCTTATGTTACGTGGCCTGCAGCCAGGTACTACCAAGTTACCCACAGTCACCTCCACACGAAACGGGGACAACTCCAATACCCGTGAAAACAAGTGGTTGGAGCGACGTTGTGTCGCGCCACTTGCACAGCTTCAAATAACTTTTCCACAACGCCGCGCAGGCCCATAAAAAAGACCCCGGCAAGCCGAGGTCCGTTGCGCTACGTGCCGTCAGTGCCCGCCCAGGTACGCGTTGCGCACCTCTTCGTTCACCAGCAACTCCTGCCCCGTACCGGTCATGCGGATCTGCCCGTTGACCATCACATAGGCACGGTCCGATAGCTTCAACGCATGGTTGGCGTTCTGCTCCACCAGAAAGATGGTCATGCCGGTCCTGGCCAATTCGCGCAGCGTCGAGAAGATCTGCTTGACCACGATCGGCGCCAGCCCCAGCGACGGCTCATCCAGCAGCAACAGCTTGGGCCGGCTCATCAGCGCACGGGCAATCGCGAGCATCTGCTGCTCGCCACCGGACATGGTCATCGCCCGCTGGTTGCGCCGTTCCTTGAGCCGCGGGAACAGCTCGAACATGCGCTGCATGTCTTCAGCGGCAAACTTGTCGCCAATCGGGATGGTGCCCATCATCAGGTTTTCTTCCACCGACATGTCGGGGAACACCCGGCGCCCCTCCGGCGACTGCGCAATGCCATTGGAGGCGATGTAGTGCGAGGACTTGTGGGTAATGTCGGTACCGCGGTAGAGGATCTGCCCCGACGCCGCACGCGGCTGGCCGAAGATCGACATCAGCAACGTCGACTTGCCCGCGCCATTGGAGCCGATCAGGCTCACCGTCTCGCCTTCGTCGATGTGCATCGAGACCTTCTTCAAGGCCTGGATCGGCCCGTAGAACACGTCCAGGTCCTTCAGTTCGAGGATCGGCCCACTCATACCAGTTCCTCTTCGTCAGCACCCAGGTAGGCCGCGATCACCGTCGGGTTGTTGCGAATGTCCTGCGGCGCGCCTTCGGCGATCACGTTGCCGTGGTCCAGCACCACGATATGGTCGGAAATGCTCATTACCATGCCCATGTCATGCTCGATCAGTACCACCGTGAGGTCATGCTCGTCGCGCAGCACGCGGATCATCTTGCTCAACGCCTCGGTCTCCTGCGGGTTGAGGCCCGCCGCCGGTTCGTCGAGGCAGATGATCTGCGGCCGCGTGCACATGGCCCGGGCGATCTCCAGGCGCCGCTGCTGGCCGTACGACAGCTCGCCGGCCAGGCGGTTGGCGCAGTCGACCAGGTCGACCACTTCCAGCCAGTAGAAGGCATGGTCCAGCGCGTCGCTCTCGGCCTTGCGGTAGGCCTTGGTGTTGAGCACCCCGGCCAGCAGGTTGCGGTTGACCCACATGTGCTGGGCCACCAGCAGGTTCTCTACCACCGACATTTCCTTGAACAGACGAATGTTCTGGAAGGTGCGCGCCAGCCCCGCACGGTTGACCAGGTGGGTACCGCCGAACATCTTGTAGTACAGCCGGCTGGCGAAACGTGCCGGCGACACGAAGTCGCCGCCTGGAAGCGCTCGCCCAGCAGCTGGATCACGTTGGTGCGGCTGCCGCGCAGGTTGAGTTCGATCCTGCCGCCACTGGCCTTGTAGAAGCCGGTGAGGCAGTTGAACACGGTGGTCTTGCCCGCGCCGTTGGGCCCGATCAGGGCGAAGATGGCGTTACGCTTGACCTTCAGGCTCACGTCACTGAGCGCCTTGATGCCACCGAACTGCATCATCAGGTTGTCGACCGACAGAATCACTTCGTCGCTCATGGCGCCACTCCTTTACGCGGGACCACACCGGTACGGCTGATGCGGATCAGCCCCCGCGGTCGCCAGATCATCATCAACACCATCAGCACGCCGAACAGCAGCACGCGGTACTCGGAGAAGCTGCGCAGCAGCTCCGGCGCCACGGTCAGCACGAACGCGGCAATCACCACCCCGACCGTCGAGCCCATGCCGCCCAGCACCACGATGGCCAGGATCAGTGCCGACTCGAAGAAGGTGAACGAGGACGGGTTGACGAAGCCCTGGTAGCTGGCGAAAAACACCCCGGCCAGGCCTGCGGTGGACGCGCCGATGGTGAACGCCGAGAGCTTGACCAGCACGTGGTTCAGGCCCATCGAGCGGCACGCGATCTCGTCTTCGCGCAGCGCCTCCCAGGCGCGCCCGACCGGCATGCGGGTGAGCCGGTGCTTGATGTAGAGCACCGCCAGCACCACCAGGAACAGCACGATGTAGATGAACAGGAATTTCACGTTGGGGTTGTAGTCCAGGCCGAAGAACTCGTGGAACGGCACCCCGCCGTCCTTGGCCCGGCGCCCGAATTCCAGGCCGAAGAACGTCGGCGAAGGCACCGGCATGCCATTGGGCCCACCGGTGAACGACAGCCAGTTGTTGAGCACCAGGCGGATGATCTCGCCAAAGCCCAGGGTCACGATGGCCAGGTAGTCACCGTGCATCCTCAGCACCGGGAAGCCGAGGATGCACCCGGCCAGCGCCGCCGCAATCGCCGCCAGCGGCAGCACCGTCCAGAAGCCCAGGCCCAGGTACTGGTAGCCCAGCGCCAGGCCATAGGCACCAATGGCGTAGAACGCCACATAGCCCAGGTCGAGCAGCCCGGCCAGGCCCACCACGATGTTCAGGCCAAGGCCCAGCAACACGTAGATCAGCCCCAGGATCACCACGGTGAGCAGGTATTTGTTGGCGAAGAACGGGAACACGATGGCGATCACGATCAACGCCGGGATGATCCAGCGCAGCCGCGACGTGTAGTCCGGCGCCAGTACATGCACGCCGGAGCCGGTGCTCTCGAAGCCCTGCAGGATGGCCGCGCCCTTGCTGGTCTGAAGGAACAGGCTCAGCGCGAAGCGCCCCAGCATCACCCCGGCCACCAGCCAGGCGACGCGGGTGGGTTGCAGGTTGAAGCTGTAGCCGTCGAGCACCACGCCGACGATGGGGCCGAACACGATCAGGGAAATCAGCCCGGCAAGAACCGCATCGACCAGGCTGCGCTTGATATCGAAGGAAGCGTTATTGGCAGCAGACATACTTACACCTTCGCCACGAGTGGGCGACCCAGCAGGCCTTGGGGACGGAAGATCAGGATCAGCACCAGCAGCGAGAAACTGAACACGTCTTTGTAGTCGGAGTTGATCATCCCGGCGAACAGCGACTCGGAAATGCCCAGGATGATGCCGCCCAGCATCGCCCCGGGCAGCGAGCCGATGCCGCCCAGCACCGCGGCGGTGAAGGCCTTGATGCCGATGATGAAGCCGGCATAGAAGTCGAAGGTGCCGTAGTTCATGGTGATCAGCACGCCGGCCAGGGCCGCCATCACCGCACCGATGATGAACACGTAGGAAATCACCCGGTCGGTATTGATGCCCAGGATCGAGGCCATCTTGCGATCCTGCTGGGTGGCACGGCACATGCGCCCCAGCTTGGTGAACTTGATGATGTAGGTGAGCGCCGCCATGCCGACGAAGGCCGCCACCAGGATGAAGATCTTGGTGTAGGTCAGTTGCACGAAGCCGGTGCCCACTTCCAGGCGCCAGGCGCCTTCGAGCAGCGTGGGTACGCCCTGTTGGCGGGCGCCCTGGCTGATCTGTGCGTAGTTCTGCAGGATCAGCGAAATGCCGATGGCACTGATCAGCGGTGCCAGCCGGGTGGAGTTGCGCAGGGGCTTGTAGGCGATGCGTTCGATGGTCCAGCCGTAGACACCGGTGACCACCACCGTGAAGATCAGCGTCCCGAGCATCAGCAGCGGGAAGGATTCGATACCGAAATACGCCAGCAATGCCAGGCTGATTGCCGCCAGGTAGGCGGAAATCATGTACACCTCGCCGTGCGCGAAGTTGATCATGCCGATGATGCCATAGACCATTGTGTAGCCGATGGCGATCAGACCATAGACCGACCCCAGGGTCAGCCCATTGATCAGTTGCTGCAGGAAAATACCATCCATAACGCAATCTCACGTATTTGAGATTGCACAAGCGCCGACCACGTTGCACCGCGGATGAAGCGGCCCAAGCGGCGCCGGGTTGTGCAGATCTACGAGAAAAGACAGGTACGGCAGAAAACCGGGGCGCGCCCCGGGCAGCGAAGGCCCGAGGCGCCGGCCGTTGTTATTTTTGTTTTTCCAGTTGGTGGTACTTGCCGTCCTTGTCCCACTGGTAGACCACGTAGTCGGAAACCGTCAGGTCGCCCTTGGCGTCCCATTTCTTCTCGCCCATCACGGTTTTCACCGGGTTGGCCTTGAGCCACTTGGCGGCCTCTTCGCCCTTGGTCGACTTGGCCCCGTTGAAGGCCGCAGCCAGCGCCTGGACCGACGCATAGGCATACAGGGTGTAGCCTTCGGGCTCGGTGCCGGACTTGCGGAACTCGTCCACCACCGCCTTGCTGTCGGGCAGCAGGCGCGGGTCGGCACCGAAGGTCATGTACACGCCATGACGAACTTGGCGCCCCCGGCGGTGGCCACCAGTTCGTCG
>NZ_JAAHBU010000163.1 GCF_010671725.1 Pseudomonas brassicae
GTCGAGGCTGCGGTTGAAGAGGGCATGCGCGAGCAGGCCGAGCGGTTCCGCCAGGAAGGCAGCCAGCTGTACCAGAAGGTCTGAGGCCAGTTACCGGCGGTGTGCTGGGCACACCGCTTCGCTGGCAAGCCAGCTCCCACAGGGTTTTGTGAGCGCCGCAAATCCCTGTGGGAGCTGGCTTGCCAGCGAAGCTCTTTAGCGGCCCAGATACACCTCGATCACCCGATCATCGGCCTGCACCTGCTCCAGCGAGCCCTCGGCCAGCACGCTGCCCTGGTGCAGCACCGTCACATGGTCGGCAATGCTGCCGACAAAGCCCATGTCGTGCTCCACCACCATCAGCGAATGCTTGCCGGCCAGGCTTTTGAACAGCTCGGCGGTGAATTCGGTCTCGGCATCGGTCATGCCCGCCACCGGTTCATCCAGCAACAGCAACTGCGGGTCCTGCATCAGCAACATGCCGATCTCCAGGAACTGCTTCTGCCCATGCGAGAGCAACCCCGCCGGGCGCTGCGCCGAGCTCGTCAGGCGAATGGTCTGCAGCACCTCGCCGATCCGGTCCTTCTGCTCGCCACTCAACGTCGCGCACAGGCTGGCCCACACCGACTTGTCGGCCTTCTGCGCCAGCTCCAGGTTCTCGTACACGCTCAAGGCCTCGAACACCGTGGGCTTCTGGAACTTGCGGCCGATCCCGGCCTGGGCGATCTGCACCTCGCTCATGCGGGTCAGGTCCAGGGTCTCGCCAAACCAGGCCTTGCCGGCGCTGGGCCGGGTCTTGCCGGTGATCACGTCCATCAAGGTGGTCTTGCCCGCGCCGTTGGGGCCGATGATGCAGCGCAACTCGCCCACGCCGATGTACAGGTTCAGGTCATTCAGGGCCTTGAACCCGTCGAAGCTGACGCTGATGTCTTCCAGCGTCAGCACGGTGCCATGGCGCACGTCCAGGCCTGGCTGACGGCTTTGACCCAGGCCGATGGCGTCACGGCCGCTGCCGGCGTCGAGGATCGGTTCGAGCATGAATTCGGGGTGCACGGCGGGTAGCGGTACGCTTCTCATTGTTCGCCCCTTTTCTTCAGCAGGCCGACCACGCCCTTGGGCAGGTACAGCGTCACGAGGATGAACAGCGCGCCGAGGAAGAACAGCCAGAACTCGGGGAACGCCACGGTGAACCAGCTCTTCATGCCATTGACCAGGCCTGCGCCCAGCAGCGGCCCGATCAGCGTGCCGCGCCCACCCAGCGCGACCCACACGGCGGCCTCGATGGAGTTGGTCGGCGACATTTCGCTGGGGTTGATGATGCCCACCTGCGGCACGTACAGCGCCCCGGCCAGGCCGCACAGCACTGCGCTCAACACCCACACGAACAGCTTGAAGCCGCGCGGGTCGTAGCCGCAGAACATCAGGCGGTTCTCGGCATCGCGCAGCGCCGTGAGCACCCGCCCGAACTTGCTGCGCGCCAGCCGCCAGCCCGCGTACAGGCTGCCCGCCAGCAAGGCCACGGTCAGCAGGAACAGCACCGCGCGGGTGCCCTGGGCGGTGATCTCGAAGCCCAGGATGCGGCGAAAGTTGGTGAAGCCGTTGTTGCCGCCAAAGCCGGTCTCGTTGCGAAAGAACAGCAGCATGCCGGCGAAGGTCAGGGCCTGGGTCATGATCGAGAAGTACACGCCCTTGATCCGCGAGCGGAACGCGAAGTAGCCGAACACCAGCGCCAGCAGCCCCGGCGCCAGCACCACCAGGCACAGCGCCCAGGCAAAATGCTGGGTGCCGGCCCAGTACCACGGCAGCTCGGTCCACGAGAGGAAAGTCATGAACGCCGGCAGGCCGTCACCGGCCGCTTCGCGCATCAGGTACATGCCCATGGCATAGCCGCCCAGGGCGAAGAACAGGCCATGGCCCAGCGACAGCAGCCCGGCGTAGCCCCACACCAGATCAAGCGCCAGGGCAACGACGGCATAGCAGAGGATCTTGCCCACCAGGGTCAGGGTGTAGGCCGACACCTGCAGGCTGTGCCCGGCCGGCAGCAGCGACAGCAGCGGCAGGGCGATCAGCACCAGCAGCACCAGGGCGCCGATGGCCAGGGTCAGGCGCGGGCCGGCTTTTTGCGTGGCAGTGACAAGCAGTGGCTGGTTCATCAGTCGATTACCCGTCCCTTGAGGGCGAACAGACCTTGCGGACGCTTCTGGATGAACAGAATGATCAGCGCAAGGATGAGGATCTTGCCGAGCACCGCACCGATCTGCGGCTCCAGCAACTTGTTGGCTATCCCTAAGCCGAAGGCTGCCCAGAGGGTGCCGGCCAGTTGCCCGACACCGCCGAGCACCACGACCAGGAACGAGTCGATGATGTAGCTCTGGCCCAGGTCCGGGCCGACGTTGCCGATCTGGCTCAGGGCCACGCCGCCAAGGCCGGCGATACCCGAGCCCAGGCCAAAGGCGAGCATGTCCACGCGACCGGTGGGCACGCCGCAGCAGGCGGCCATGTTGCGGTTCTGGGTGACGGCGCGCACGTTCAGGCCCAGGCGGGTCTTGTTCAGCAGCAGCCAGGTCAGCAGTACCACGAACAGGGCAAAACCGATGATCACGATGCGGCTGTAAGGCAGTACCAGGTTGGGCAGCACTTGCACGCCACCGGACAGCCAGGCCGGGTTGGCCACTTCGACGTTCTGTGCGCCGAACAGCAGGCGGATGGCCTGGATCAGGATCAGGCTGATGCCCCAGGTCGCCAGCAGGGTTTCCAGCGGGCGGCCGTAGAGGTGGCGGATCACGGTGCGCTCCAGCAGCATGCCGACCCCGGCGCTGACAGCGAAGGCCACCGGCAGTGCCAGCAGTGGATAGAACGCAAGCGCCTCGGGGGCGTAGCGTTGCACCAGCAACTGCACCCCATACGTGCTGTAGGCGCCGAGCATCAGCATCTCGCCGTGGGCCATGTTGATCACCCCCAGCAGGCCGAAGGTGATCGCCAGGCCAAGGGCTGCCAGCAGCAGGATCGAGCCCAGCGACAGGCCGCTGAAGGCCTGGCCCAGCAGTTCGCCGATCAGCAGTTTGCGCTTGACCTGGGCCAGGCTGGTTTCTGCGGCGGTGCGCACTGCCGGGTCGGCTTCGATGCCGGGGTCGAGCAGGCTTTCGAGACGGGTGCGGGCCATCGGGTCGCCGGTTTCGCCCAGCAGGCGTACCGCGGCCAGGCGCACGGCGGGGTCGTTGGCGACCAGTTGCAGGTTGGCCAGGGCCAGGCCGAGGGCGGCGTGCACGGCGGCGTCGGTCTCGCTGGCGAAGCGCCGGTCGAGGAAGGCGACCTGGGCCGGTTGTGCACTTTTTTGCAGTTGCTGGGCAGCACTCAGGCGTACCTTGGCGTCACTGCTGAGCAGTTGATGGCTGGCCAGCGCATTCTCGACCAGCCCGCGCAGGCGGTTGTTCAGGCGCAGCTTGCGGTGGTCGTCGGGGCCCAGGCGACCTTGCTGAAGGGACGTCAGCAGGTCGAGGCGCGCGGTGTCGGGTTGCGCCGCCCAGCCCTGCAGCAGGCTGGCCTGCTCGTTGGGCTTGGCGGCGATGAAGAAGTCGGCGTCGCCGGCCTGCGCGGCCAGGGGCAGCAGCAGGAGCAGGGCGAGCAGCAGCGTGTGGAGTGCCTTGGGCATGGCGGCTTCCTTGAGAAGTGAGGTGACGGTCAGGGCCTCATCGCTGGCAAGCCAGCGCCCACAGGTTGTGTGAGCGCCTTGGATCCCTGTGGGAGCTGGCTTGCCAGCGAATGGGCCGCAAAGCGGCCCCCCGCCTCAGTTACCTTTCACGGCATAATCGGGCCGCTTGTCGTTACCCGGTATGAACGGGCTCCACGGCTGCGCACGCAGCGGTTGCTCGGTCTGCCACACCACGCTGAACTGCCCGTCATCCTGGATTTCACCGATCATCACCGGCTTGTGCAGGTGGTGGTTGGTCTTGTCCATGCTCAGGGTGAAGCCCGACGGTGCCTTGAACGACTGCCCGGCCAGCGCTTCACGCACCTTGTCCACGTCGGTGGACTTGGCTTTTTCCACAGCCTGCGCCCACATATGGATGCCCACGTAGGTGGCCTCCATCGGGTCGTTGGTCACCGCCTTGTCGGCCCCTGGCAGGTTCTTGGCCTTGGCGTAGGCCTTCCAGTCCGAGACGAACTGCGTGTTGACCGGGTTGTCCACCGACTCGAAGTAGTTCCATGCCGCCAGGTGACCCACCAGCGGCTTGGTGTCGATGCCGCGCAACTCCTCTTCGCCCACCGAGAACGCCACCACCGGCACGTCGGTGGCCTTCAGGCCCTGGTTGGCCAGCTCCTTGTAGAACGGCACGTTGGAGTCGCCGTTGACGGTGGAGATCACCGCGGTCTTGCCGCCGGCCGAGAACTTCTTGATGTTGGCGACGATGGTCTGGTAATCGCTGTGGCCGAACGGGGTGTACACCTCTTCGATGTCCTTGTCGGCCACGCCCTTGCTGTGCAGGAAGGCGCGCAGGATCTTGTTGGTGGTGCGCGGGTAGACGTAGTCGGTGCCCAGCAGGAAGTAGCGCTTGGCCGCGCCGCCGTCCTCGCTCATCAGGTAGTCCACCGCCGGGATCGCCTGCTGGTTGGGCGCGGCGCCTGTGTAGAACACGTTGGGCGACATCTCCTCACCTTCGTACTGCACCGGGTAGAACAGCAGCCCGTTGAGTTCCTCGAACACCGGCAGCACCGACTTGCGCGACACCGAGGTCCAGCAGCCGAACACCACCGCCACCTTGTCCTGGGTCAGCAGCTGGCGGCTCTTTTCGGCGAACAGCGGCCAGTTGGAGGCCGGGTCGACCACCACTGCTTCGAGCAGCTTGCCGTTCACCCCGCCCTTGGCGTTGATCTGCTCGATGGTCATCAGGGCCATGTCCTTGAGCGAGGTCTCGGAGATCGCCATGGTGCCCGACAGCGAATGCAGGATGCCGACCTTGATGGTCTCGGCGGCCTGGACCGTCCAGCTCAGGCCCATCGCGGCAATCGACGCGCTGAGGGTGAATGCCTTGATCAGACTGCGACGCTTCATAGTGCTCTCTCCATGGAATCGAATTGTTCTGGTGGGCAGATGGCGACTTCTGCAGAGAGCTTTAGCAAGGGCTGTGCCGATGTTGCATGCAGGCGTGCCAGAGCGGGCGGCCTGGCTTCACCTGCAGTGGGCGTGCACCGTGATGGCGCCAGTGGTGGTGCAGCGACGTGATGCATGCACAGCAATCGACCATGGCTTTGGTTTACCCTTGCGCCCTCACTTCACCTCGGCTCAAGGACTTTCGCCATGGAAGCGTCATCGCTGTACTTTCGCTGCAACATCACCCCGGCCCAATATCAGGCCGCGATCACTTCACCCGCAGTGGGCGCTGGCGAGTTCGATGACTGGCAGCAGTGGCTGGACGCCGCCGAGGTACACGGGGTACGTGATCTGGAGCAGAAGGCGCCTGACAATGCGCCAGCGCTGGGCGATGTGCTCCAGGGCTGGGTCGACTGCATGTACGGGAGCCTGATGCAGTACGACGAGGCGTCGCAGGTCTGGCAGTTCGCGCTGGTGGAGTTCACCAACAACTACGGCGAGATGATCCAACTGCTGGCCCCTCTGCGTCAGATGGCGAAGTACGCCACGCCCGAGTCGGACAGCTTCCTGCTGGTCTATTCGTATATCTGGGGTGATGGCGACAATGCGTTCCTCACCCTGGGCCAGCAGCGCAGCCAGTTTGCCAGCGGCCCATCGCCCGAGCAGCGGGCCGAGGCCGATGGTGTGCTGGAAGGGCTTGCCGAGGCCCTCCAGCAGCAAGAGTACGACTACGACTGACGCGGCGCGGCAGCGGGCACCGGCGCACGCGCCTGGCGCTTGCGCCGTACGCTCTGGTAGGTGACCGCCAGCAACACGAACCACACTGGCGTCACCAGCAGTGCCTGGCGGGTATCGCTCTCCAGGCACAGCAGCACCAGGATGAAGGCGAAGAAGGCCAGGCACACCCAGCACATGAAGCGCCCGCCCGGCATCTTGTACTTTGAGGCCTGGTGCAGCGCCGGGCGCTCCTTGCGGTAGGTCAGGTAGGACAGCAGGATCAGCGTCCACACGAACATGAACAGGATCGCCGACACCGTGGTCACCAGGGTGAAGGCTTCGATCAGGTCGGGGATCACGTACATCAGTGCCGCGCCCAGCAGCAGGCAGGTGCACGAGAAGTACAGGCCGTTGGCCGGCACCTTGCGGCTGGACAGGGTCTCGAAGCTTTTTGGTGCATCGCCCTGCTGGGCCAGGCCGAACAGCATGCGGCTGGTGGAAAACACCCCGCTGTTGGCCGAGGAGGCCGCCGAGGTCAGCACCACGAAGTTGATGATGCTCGCCGCCGCCGGCAACCCGGCCAGCACGAACAGTTCGACGAACGGGCTCTTGCCCGGCACCACGTCGCGCCATGGGGTCACCGCCATGATCGCGATCAGGGCCAGCACGTAGAACATGATGATGCGGATCGGGATCGAGTTGATCGCGCGCGGCAGGGTGCGCTCGGGGTTCTTGGCTTCGGCGGCGGTGGTGCCCACCAGCTCGATGCCGACAAAGGCGAACACGGCAATCTGAAAGCCCGCGAAAAAGCCCATCAGGCCATGCGGGAACATGCCGGCGTCGTTCCACAGGTTGCTCAGTTGCGCGTTGCTGCCACCGGGCGACTGGAAGCCGACGAAGACCATGTACAGGCCGGTGCACACCAGGGCCAGGATCGCGATGATCTTGATCAGGGCGAACCAGAACTCGATTTCGCCGAACAGCTTCACGGTGATCAGGTTGAGCGACAGCAGCACGCCGACACAGGCCAGTGCCGGCGCCCATTGCGGCAGCTCGGGGAACCAGAATTGCGAGTAGGCGGCGATCGCGATCACGTCGGCGATGCCGGTGATGATCCAGCAGAACCAGTAGGTCCAGCCGGTGAAATAGCCGGCCCAGGGGCCGAGCAGGTCGGCGGCGAAGTCGATGAATGACTTGTAGTTGAGGTTCGACAGCAGCAGTTCGCCCATGGCACGCATGACGAAGAACAGCATGAAGCCGATGATCATGTAGACGAAGATGATCGACGGGCCGGCCAGGCTGATGGTCTTGCCCGAGCCCATGAACAGGCCGGTGCCGATGGCGCCGCCAATGGCGATGAGCTGGATGTGACGGTTGGTGAGGTTGCGTTGCAGGTCGTGCGAGGGGGTGTCAGGGGGCTGATGTACGGTCATTGGTTGGCATTCCGTTGGAGGTCAGTCTTCTTGTGCGTCAAGCGAACGCTAGGCTATCACGGGCTTCGAACCGTGCACCGCGACAATACGTCTCAAGACCTGACCGAGGGCACCTGGCATTTGTATCAGTAGACGTGTGAGCTGATCGTGCCGAGCATGATGGCCATCAGAGCCACGTACCTACGGAGTCAATGCTATGGACAGCCACGTGTGTCGACGCTTGAGGGTTGCATGCCTGTGCGGGCTGCTTGGCGCGGTGGCGCAGGCCACCGCTGAGCTGCGCGCGCCAGGCCAGGTGCAGGCCGACGCCGCTGCGCCGGCCAGGCTGCTGTCGGCCAGCGACAATTATGCGGCACGTTTTTTTGCGGTCGGGCAGTTGCGCGCGGACAGCAGTTGCACTGCCACGCTGGTCGCGGCAGCCGTACGCCGCCGGCGAGTGCGCCGGCATTGATCTGAGTGCAGGGCACTGCGTCAACTACTTCAACCAGAACGAAGTGTGGCTGAACCGCGAGGCCGCCGCGCACTGGCGCTTCACCCCGGCGTTCTTCCATGACAATCAGGCCCAGCACCAGCCCCAACAGGTCAGGCGGGTGTTGTACGCCACGATGAAGTACGTCGACCTGGCCGTGCTGGAACTGGCCGCCACCTATGGTGAGCTCGCTGCGCTCGGGATCCGGCCGTTGCAACTGCGCGCCTTCAGCGGCGATGTGCGCCCGCTCGAACTACTTCAGGTACCGGTGATCGGGGTGGACCCGCGCGAGCAGTTCCTGCGTCATGCCGAGTGCACCAGCCAGCCGCGCCAGGCGCTCTATGAGTCGTTCGCACCATGGTTCTGGCCCGCTGCGCTGGGCAATGACTGCGCGGGGGTGGCGGGCGGCTCTTCCGGCGGCCCGGTGGTGGAGCGTTTGCAGGACACCATCATCGGGATACTCAATACCACGCTTGAGCGTGGCTACAACGGCTGCGGCCTGGCGCGTCCTTGCGAGATCGGTGCGAACCAGCAGGGCGAGGCGCGCGAGGGGGCCAGCTACTTCACCGCGGTACACAGCCTGATCGGCGCATTCAAGGCGGATGGTTCGTTTGATGTCGGCGGCCTCGACACTGAACCCCAGGTGCCCATCACGCGACCTTTCCAGCATGTCTGGAGCAGCCGCAGCCAGATCCCCGATGAGCAGGGTGTGCTGCGGCCGGCGCGCTGGGACCTGCGCCTGGGCGAGGGCTTCGAGCAGGTGAAGGTCAAGACCGGCGCGGCCCGCAGCACTGACTGTGAGCAGGGCGCCGGCTACGGCGCAGCGCAGCCCATCGAAGCGCAACCGCTATTGAACCTGGCGACGCCGCCCACAGAAGGTATCTACATCGCCTGCGTAATCGGCAAGCCGGTGGGTGGGGCGTGGCACACGCATGCCTCGTTTGCCCTGCGTGAAATCGACGATACCCCGCCCACCCAGAAACCTGGCCTGGCACGCCGCGACGGCGATGACGCCTGGCGGGTCATGGCCCTGTCGTCACCCAACGAACTCTCCAGCGTCATGTACAAGTACGACCGAACCGACCAGGGGCCGGTCGATTGCGCGAACATGCAGGGTTATCGCGCACAGCTCAACAACCAGTTTCATGCATTGGACAAGCGCTGGCCCTGGCGCTTCTGTGCCTACGGTCGCGACCTTGCCGACAACCCCGGCCCGGTGCAGCAGGCGACTTCACCCCGGCGCCCCAGGCGCGCTGAGCGCCCGGCCTCAGCGCCGGCGCATCATGCCGATGAAGAACAGCCCGCCAAGGGCGGCGGTGGCGATGCCGATGGGCAGATCCTCGGGTGAGATCAGGGTGCGCGCGGCCACATCCACCCAGATCAGGAACAGGCTGCCCAGCAACAGCGCCACCGGCAACAGCCGCCGGTGCTCGGCGCCCACCAGGCGCCGCGCGATGTGCGGCACCATCAGCCCGACAAAGCCGATCGAGCCGCTGATGGCCACCAGCACCCCGGTCAGCAGCGAGCAGATCAGAAACGCCACCAGCCGCACCGAACGGACGTTCAGGCCCAGGGTCACGGCGGTCTGCTCGCCGGCCATCAGCGCATTCAGCGAGCGCGCCATGCCCAGCAGCAACATCAGCCCCAGCACCACGCTGCCGCCGGTATCGCCAGCAGCTCCCAGCGCGCCAGGCCGAGGCCGCCGAGCATCCAGAACATCACCGCGGAGCTGGCGCGGTGATCGCCCATGAACAGCAACAGGTTGGCCAGCGCCATCATCACGAACGCCACCGCCACACCGCAAAGCAGCAGCCGATCACTGTCCAGGCGGCCATGCCGGCTGGCAATCGCCAGCACCAGCAGCATGCTGCACAAGGCGCCGACAAAGGCGGCCAGCGGCAGCGTCAGCACGCCGATCAACTCGCCCAGGTGCAGCACCACCAGCACCGCTCCCAGGGTTGCGCCCGAGGTCACGCCCAACAGATGAGGGTCGGCCAGCGGGTTGCGCGTGACCGCCTGCAATACCGCGCCGATCAGCGCCAGGCCGCCGCCCACCAGGGCACCCAGCAGCATGCGCGGGACCCGGATCAGCCACACGATGTGCTCCTGGCCGGGCGTCCAGGCGGGGGCGTCAGGGGCGATGCCGAGCACCTTGAACAGCAACACCTGCCACACCACCGACACCGGCACGGGCGCCGAACCGAACCCCAGCGACACCACGCACGACACCAGCAGCAGGCCGGCCAGCGCCAGCAGCATCAGGCGATAGCGGCCGTTCATGCGCCGTGCAGGCTCTTGGCGATGGCCTCGATGGCCTCGACGTTGTCCAGGCTCGGCGTGGCGGCCACGTACGGGATGACCACGAAACGCTTGTCGCGGATCGCCGCCACCGATTGCAGGGCCGGGTGCTGTTCGAGGAACTGTTGCTTCTGGGCGGCGCTGATCTCGCCGTAGTCCACGATCACGATCACTTCGGGGTTGCGCGCGACCACGTTCTCCCAGTTGACGCGGGTCCAGCTGGCCTCGACATCGTCGAGGATGTTGCGCCCGCCGGCGGCGTTGATCAGGGCTTCGGGCATGCCCAGGCGGCCGGAGGTCATCGCACGGTCTTCGCCGCTGTCATACAGGAACACCCGTGGGCGCTGTGCCGGCAGGTGCTGCTGCACGCGTGCGACGCGTTGCTGCATCTGTTCGATCAACTGGCTGGCGCGGGCCTGCACGTCGAAGATGCGCCCCAGGTTGCGCAGGTCGGTGTAGGTGTCGTCGAGGCTGGCCGGCGGGCGCTTCATCACGAACGCGCACGACTCGGTCAGCTCATACACCGGGATGCCCAGCGGCGCCAGGCTGTGCGGGGTGAGGTCGCCGCCCACACGCATGCCGTAGTCCCAGCCGGCGAAAAAGAAGTCGACGTTGGCGTTGAGCAGGGTTTCCACCGACGGGTACTTGCTGGCCAGTTCCGGCAAGCCATCGAGTTCCTTGCGCAGTGCCGGGGTCACTGCCTTCCAGCCGCTGACCCCGCTGTAGCCGACCATCTTCGAACGCAGGCCGAGGGCGAGCATCATCTGGGTCATGTTGATGTCGTGGCTCAGGGCCCGTTCGGGGGCCTTGGCGAAGGTCACCTCGCGGTTGCAACTGGTGACCGTGAGCGGGTAGCGGGTGGCCTCGGCCAGCGCGCTGCCGGCGAACAGGCACAAGCCGAGCAGCAGTGTGGAGCGGATCATCGTGGGGTTATCCAGGTGATGCGTGGATGGTCGGCCAGCGGGTGGCGGTCGATCAGCGCCTCGACGCCGAACACTTCGCGCAGCAGTTCGGCGGTGAGCACCTCGTGCGGCGTGCCGCTGGTGACCACGCTGCCGCGGTCGAGTACATAGAGGCGGTCGCAGAAGGCGGCGGCCAGGTTCAGGTCATGGATGCTGGCCAGGGTGGCAATGCGCAGTTGGCGCACCTGGTGCAGCAGGGCCAGTTGGTAGCGCGGGTCGAGGTGGTTGGTCGGTTCGTCGAGGATCAGTACCTGCGGTTGCTGGACCAGCGCGCGGGCGAGGATCACGCGTTGTTTCTCACCGCCCGAGAGGGTGGCGAAGGCGTGGTCGTCGAAGCCTTGCAGGCCCACGGCGCTCAGCGCCTGCTGCACGCGCTGGCGGTCGTCGCTGCTGTCGCCGTCGAACAGCCCCTTGTGCGGGGTACGGCCCATGGCAACCACTTCTTCGACGCTCAGGCCGAAGGCATCGGGGAATTCCTGCAGCACCACCGCGATGCGCTGGGCACACCAGCGTGGGGTCTGCCGCCAGAGGTCGTGATCGTCAAGGGTGACCTGCCCACGCTCGGGCGCATTGAAGCGATAGGCGCAACGCAGAAGGCTGGTCTTGCCGCTGCCGTTGGGGCCGATCAGGCCGACGAACTCGCCAGGGTTCACCTGCAGGTCGACGTCACGCAGCTGGAACTGGTGGTGGCAGTGGCCATGGCCCTTGGGGGACCAGTGCAGGTTGTGCAGAGTCAGGGTGGTCATGTGTCGTCTATTCGGGCCCCTTCGCTGGCAAGCCAGCTCCCACAGGGTTGGTGGGAGCTGCTTGCAGCGAAGAAGGCGACGCGGTTACAGATCGGCATCCTGCACCACACGCACTTTCCCCGCATCCAGCGCATACGCCGCATCGGCCAGGTCATTGCTGACCTTCTCCACCTTCAGCGTGCCGCTGACCCACAGCGGAGTGTAGATATCGTCCAGCTTCAACCCGTGCGGATAGCGCACCAGCACCAGTTGGTTGGGCGGCGGTGGCGGTACATGGATGCAGGCACCAGGATAAGGCACGAGGAAGAACAAGGTGCTGTTGCCTTTGGCGTCGGTCTCCAACGGCACGGGGTATCCGCCCAGACGGATCTGCTTGCCGTTCATGGCCGCCACCGTCTTGTTCGAATACATCACCGCCGGCAGGCCCTTGCTCTGCTTCAGGCCGCCCTTGTCGGTAAAGGTGCCCATGGCCTCGGGAGAGTCATGGTCGATCTCGGGCATCTGTTCCAGTGCCTTCTGGTCCGACGCGGGCATCAGTTCCAGCCAGTCGGTTTCGGGCAGCTCGGCCCGCGCCACGGCACTACACAGCAACAAGGAAAGCAGCAGGATTCGACGCATGAAAAAGGCTCGGCAACGAAAAGGTTCGATTGCCGAGCATTCTAGCGTCCTATGAGCGCTTTTTGATCATGCCGTAGATCACCAGCAGGATGATCGCGCCCACCAGCGCACCCAGGAAGCCAGCGCCCTCGCCCGCATGGTAGATCCCCAGCGCCTGGCCACCGTAGGTTGCCGCCAGGGAGCCGGCGATACCCAGCAGGATGGTCATGATCCAACCCATGCTGTCGTCGCCCGGCTTGAGGAAACGTGCCAGCAAGCCCACGATCAGGCCGATGAAGATGGTTCCGATGATACCCATGGCATTCCCTCTGAATTGAGTGCACGAGCCAAAGCCTAGTCAGCGCTTTGGCATCCTGCCATCAGAGGGATGCACCGGTGAAATGGTTCAACTCAGCCTGCGATCAGCGCTTCGACCTGCTGGATCTTCTGTTCCAGCGTGGCCATGTCGTCGCAACGCAGCGTGGCGTGGCCGACCTTGCGCCCAACCTTGAAGGCCTTGCCGTAGTGGTGCAGGTGGCAGTCGTCGATGGCCACGACCTGGTCCACTGCTGGCACTTCGCCGATGAAGTTGAGCATGGCGCTTTCACCAACCTTGGCGGTCGAGCCCAGCGGCAGGCCGGCCACGGCGCGCAGGTGGTTCTCGAACTGGCTGCACTCGGCGCCTTCGATGGTCCAGTGCCCGGAGTTGTGCACGCGCGGGGCGATTTCGTTGGCTTTCAGGCCACCGTCGACCTCAAAGAACTCGAACGCCAGCACGCCCACATAGTCGAGCTGCTTGAGCACGCGGCCGGCGTAGTCTTCGGCCAGGCCTTGCAACATGTGGTCTTCACTCGCCACCGACAGGCGCAGGATGCCGCTGTCGTGGGTGTTGTGCACCAGCGGGTAGAAGCGGGTCTCGCCATCGCGGGCACGCACGGCGATCAGCGACACTTCGCCGGTGAACGGCACGAAGCCTTCGAGCAGGCACGGCACGCTGCCAAGCTCGGCGAACGTGTCGACAACGTCAGCCTGTGTGCGCAGAACCTTCTGGCCCTTGCCGTCGTAGCCCAGGGTGCGGGTTTTCAACACGGCCGGCAGGCCGATGCTGGCCACGGCCGCATCCAGGTCGGCTTGCGACTGGATGTCGGCAAAGGCCGGCGTCGGAATGCCCAGGTCCTTGAACATGCTCTTCTCGAACCAGCGATCACGCGCGATGCGCAGGGCTTCGGCGCTGGGGTACACCGGCACGAACTGCGACAGAAACGCCACGGTCTCGGCCGGTACGCTCTCGAACTCGAAGGTCACCAGGTCGACTTCGTCGGCCAGCTGGCGCAGGTGGTCCTGGTCGCCGTAGTCGGCACGCAGGTGCTCGCCCAGGGCGGCGGCACAGGCGTCCGGCGCAGGGTCGAGGAAAGCGAAGTTCATGCCCAGCGGAGTGCCCGCCAGGGCCAGCATGCGGCCCAGTTGGCCGCCACCGATTACACCGATTTTCATGCGTGTGACCTCAGGCCTGGCGCGGGTCTGGATTGTCCAGAACGTTGTCTGTCTGCTCAGCGCGGAACTGTTTCAGAACGGTATGGAACTGCGGGTGCTTGGCGCCCAGAATGCTCGCCGACAGCAGTGCGGCGTTGATCGCGCCGGCCTTGCCGATGGCCAGGGTGGCAACCGGGATGCCGGCGGGCATCTGCACGATCGACAGCAGCGAGTCGACGCCCGAGAGCATGGCCGACTGCACCGGCACACCGAGCACCGGCAGGTGGGTCTTGGCAGCGCACATGCCTGGCAGGTGGGCAGCACCGCCGGCACCGGCGATGATCACCTCGATGCCACGGCCTTCGGCCTCTTCGGCGTACTGGAACAGCAGGTCCGGGGTGCGGTGGGCGGAGACCACCTTCACTTCGTAGGGAATGCCGAGTTTTTCCAGCATATCGGCGGTGTGGCTAAGGGTGGACCAATCGGACTTGGAGCCCATGATCACGCCAACCAGTGCACTCATCGTCGAGCCTCTTCTCTTGGGCGCCTTCAGGCGCGTCAAAAAACAACAAGCCACGCAGGACGACCGGCGTGGCTTGTTATGCGAATTAAGGCCGGGTGTGCCGACCGAAGGCCGCGCAGTATATCGCATAGCGGTGGCTTTGATGCACCCCGGCGACCAACTGTCAGCCTTATTTTTCGGGCATTTGCAGCGCTCCGGGCTGACCCTGGGGTCAAGCCGGCGCGGTCGCCGGCCCACCTTCGAGCTTGCGCCACAGCAGGCGCACGTTGGCCTTGCGCACCAGCGCGCAGCGGTACAGGCGAATCTCCAGCGGCACGTGCCATTGTGCGCCGCCACAGATCACCAGCTCGCCGCGCTCCAGCTCGGCGCGCGCCGACAGCCGTGGCACCCAGGCAATGCCCAGGCCTTCCAGCGCCATGCTCTTGAGGCTGTCGGCCATGGCGGTTTCGTAGAGGGTGGTAAAACGCAGGTTGCGCTGGCGCAGCAGCAGGTTGACCGAGCGCCCCAGGAAGGCCCCGGCGCTGTAGGCCAGCAACGGCACGCTGGCATCGTTTTCCAGGTCGAACAGCGGCTTGCCGTCGGCATCCGCAGCGCACACCGGCAACATCTCGGTGTGCCCCAGGTGCAGCGACGGGAAGATCTCGGCGTCCATCTGCAGTGCCGCATCCGGGTCATAGAACGCCAGCATCAGGTCGCAGCCGCCTTCGCGCAGCGCGTGCACCGCATCGCCGACGTTGGTCGCCACCAGCCGCGTGGCGATGTTCAGGCCGTCGTTGCGCAACTGCGCGATCCAGCGCGGAAAGAACCCCAGCGCCAGCGAGTGCGCCGCCGCCACCTGAATCACCTCGCCTTGCCCGCCTTCCAGATGATGCAAGTGGCGCAGCACTTCACCCAACTGGTCGACCACCGTGCGCGCCGTCACCAGAAACAGCTGGCCGGCTGCAGTCAGCTCGATGGGGGTGCGCGAACGGTTGACCAGTGTCAGCCCCAGCGCCGCTTCCAGACTGCGAATGCGTCGGCTGAACGCCGGCTGGGTGACGAAGCGCCGCTCTGCCGCCTGGGAGAAGCTGCGGGTGGCGGCCAGGGCACTGAAATCTTCCAGCCATTTGCTTTCGAGGTTCATCGCGTTCTCCAGGCCTGCACCAAAATGGCACACGCTCGAATGTCGGTTGGCGTCACATGGATCATTATGCCGTTTGTGCATAGGTTAGCGCGCAACAGCATTGGCCGCAAAATCCGCACAGGCCTAGGATTGGCGCCATTCCGGCATGTGCCGGGCCCAACTCGAGATGATATCTATCATGTCCGCTGCTGCATCGTTCCGTGTCGAAAAAGACCTGCTTGGCACCCTCGAAGTCCCTGCTGATGCCTACTACGGCATCCAGACCCTGCGTGCTGCCAACAACTTCCACCTCTCTGGCGTGCCGCTGTCGCACTACCCGAAAATGGTTGTCGGCCTGGCCATGGTCAAACAGGCGGCCGCTGACGCCAACCGCGAGCTGGGCCACCTGAGCGATGCCAAGCACGCTGCCATCAGCGAGGCCTGTGCCCGCCTGATCCGCGGTGACTTCCACGAGCAGTTCGTGGTCGACATGATTCAGGCGGTGCCGGTACCTCCACCAACATGAACGCCAACGAAGTGATCGCCAACATCGCGCTGGAAGCGATGGGTCACCAGAAAGGCGAGTACCAGTACCTGCACCCGAACAACGACGTGAACATGGCGCAGTCGACCAACGACGCCTACCCGACCGCCATCCGTCTGGGCCTGCTGCTGGGCCACGATGCGCTGCTGGCCAGCCTCGACAGCCTGATCCAGGCCTTCGCTGCCAAGGGTGAAGAGTTCAGCCACGTACTGAAGATGGGCCGTACCCAACTGCAGGACGCGGTGCCGATGACCCTGGGCCAGGAATTCCGTGCCTTCGCCACCACCCTGACCGAAGACCTCAACCGCCTGCGCACCCTGGCGCCGGAAGTGCTGACCGAAGTCAACCTGGGCGTACCGCGATCGGTACCGGCATCAACGCCGACCCGGGCTACCAGGCCCTGGCCGTACAGCGCCTGGCGCTGATCAGCGGCCAGCCGCTGGTACCGGCTGCCGACCTGATCGAAGCCACCTCCGACATGGGCGCCTTCGTGCTGTTCTCGGGCATGCTCAAGCGTACTGCGGTCAAGCTGTCGAAGATCTGCAACGACCTGCGCCTGCTGTCCAGCGGCCCGCGTACCGGCATCAACGAAATCAATCTGCCAGCGCGTCAGCCAGGCAGCTCGATCATGCCTGGCAAGGTCAACCCGGTTATCCCGGAAGCGGTCAACCAGGTGGCGTTCGCCATCATCGGCAACGACATTGCCCTGACCTTCGCGGCCGAAGGCGGCCAGCTGCAACTGAACGTGATGGAGCCGCTGATCGCCTACAAGATCTTCGACTCGATCCGCCTGCTGCAACGCGCCATGGACATGCTGCGCGAGCATTGCATCGTCGGTATCACTGCCAACGAACAGCGCTGCCGTGAACTGGTCGAGCACTCGATCGGCCTGGTCACCGCCCTGAACCCGTACATCGGCTACGAAAACGCCACCCGTATCGCCCGTATCGCGCTGGAAAGCGGCCGCGGTGTACTGGAGCTGGTGCGTGAGGAAGGCCTGCTGGACGAAGCGATGCTCAACGACATCCTGCGCCCGGAAAACATGATTGCACCGCGCCTGGTTCCGCTCAAAGCGTAACCGCCGCCGTACTACCGCTCACCAGGTTGAGGGACTAGACACCTCTCACCTTTTGAGGGCCCTGGAACATTCTTCCAGGGCCCTTTTTTTATGCCTGCCCAGAAGGCTGCAGCTCGACATTCAGGAATGACGCGCTGCTGAAGACTTCCTTCATCGACCAGCCGACAAAGCTGAGCCCGGCGCCCACGATCACGCTCGCGACATTGCCCAGGCAGTAGTAGGCACCGAGCACACTGAGGGTCCACCCCAGGGTCGCGGCGATGACCACCCCTTCGGTCAACTTCGCACGGGTAAGCCGACGCGTCATCGCCTGGTAGTCGGCATCGGCCAGCACCAGCCCCTGATCGCAGGCCTGGCAGGTAATCGGCTGCCGGCGCATAAGCGTCTCGAGCTGACGCTGATCGGGCAGCCAGATGTGCGCGCACGCCGCGCAGTTCAGGTCCACCGCCGCGCACAGGCGCTGGTGCGCCGAGCGGTATTTTTGCATGGGCACGTCCGTTGCTGAGCACTCCAAAGGTCGGCGCGATGGTAACGGTTGGCGGGCCAGTTGCCCATAAGTTGCAGACGTGCAGGCCGCGCACCGGTATAGTGCGCGCCCTCTGGCCTGTGGCCGAGCGCGCAACACAACACCTGAACACACTTCGCGAATCATCGCGTCACGCCTCCCCTCTTCTTGTCCCACCGCACGGGTCAGCACCCCGGGGCTTGGCGTCGCCGTTGATTCGCCACCGGTTAAAGCGAGGAAATTCCATGCTTGAAGTCATCAACGACTTCCTCTCGGGCAAGGTACTGATCGTGCTCATTGTCGGTCTGGGCAGCTACTTCACGATCCGCTCGCGTTTCGTTCAACTGCGTCACTTCTTCCACATGTTCGCGGTATTCCGCGATAGCTTGAAAAACAGCAGCGACCAGCTCAGCTCGTTCCAGGCGCTGATGCTCAGCCTGGCCGGCCGGGTCGGCGCCGGCAACATTGCAGGTGTCGGCATCGCCGTGACCCTCGGTGGGCCTGGCGCAGTGTTCTGGATGTGGGTCACCGCACTGGTAGGCATGTCCAGCAGCTTCATGGAATGCACCCTGGGCCAGCTGTACAAGCGTTGCGACGCCGACGGCCAGTACCGTGGCGGCCCTTCGTTCTACATTCAGCACGGCCTGGGCAAGCGCTGGCTGGGCATGGTCATGGCATTCCTGCTGCTGGTGACCTTCGGCTTCGCCTTCAACGGCCTGCAATCCCATGCCGTGACCCACTCGCTCAATGATGCCTTCGGCGTCAGCACCACCTACGCCGGCATCGGCCTGGCCGTGGCGCTGGGCCTGGTGTTCATCGGCGGGATCAAACGCATCGCGGCGGTGGCCGACCTGCTGGTACCGATCAAGACCCTGGTGTACATCGCCGTGACCATCTATGTCATCGTGCTGCAGTTCGACCAGGTGCCGGCCATGCTGATGACCATCGTCAACAGCGCCTTCGGCCTCGACCAGGCGTTCGGCGGGCTGGTCGGCAGCGCGATCATCATGGGTGTTAAGCGCGGCGTGTTCGCCAACGAAGCAGGCCTGGGCAGCGCGCCCAACGTGGCCGCCGTGGCGCAGGTCGAGCACCCGGTGGCGCAGGGCGTGGTGCAGGCGTTCAGCGTGTTCCTCGACACCTTCGTGATCTGCACCTGCACCGCCTTGCTGATCCTGCTGTCGGGCTTCTACACCCCGGGCTTCGAAGGCGACGGCATTGCCTTGACCCAGAACTCGCTGGCCGCCGTGGTGGGCGACTGGGGGCGCATGTTCATCAGCGTGGCGTTGGCGCTGTTCGTGTTCACCTCGATCCTCTACAACTACTACCTGGGCGAGAACAACCTGCGCTTTCTAGTGGGCGACAGCCGCAAGGCGCTGATCGGCTACCGCGTGCTGGTACTGGTGCTGATCCTGTGGGGCGCGATCCAGAACCTGGCCACGGTGTTCGCATTCGCCGATATCACCATGACGATGCTGGCCTTCGTCAACCTGATCGCCGTGGCGCTGCTGTTCAAGATCGCCCTGCGGGTGCTGCGCGACTATGACGCGCAACGCGCCGCCGGGGTGAAGACACCGGTGTTCGATTCGGCACAGTTCCCTGATCTGGACCTGGACACCCGCGCCTGGCCGGCCAAGAGCAACGTCGACCCCCTCAAGCGCTGACAGCCTGCCGGGGGATGGCGTAAGGTGGTCGGCCCAGACGTTGCCGACCACGGAGACACGCCATGCCCCCCGCCCCTGCGCACAACCTCATGGTGCTCTACACCGGCGGCACCATCGGCATGCAGGCCGGCGCACACGGCCTGGCCCCCGCCTCCGGTTTCGAGCAGCGCATGCGTACGCACATGGCCACGCATGCGGGCCTGGCGCCCTGGCAGTTTCGCGAACTGCTGCCGCTGATCGACAGCGCCAACATGACGCCGCAGTACTGGCAGCGCCTGCGCGAGGCGATCATCGACGCCGTGGACGTGCACGGCTGCGATGGCGTGCTGGTACTGCACGGCACCGACACCCTGGCCTACAGCGCCGCCGCGATGAGCTTCCAGTTGCTGGGGCTGGCAGCGCCCGTGCTGTTCACCGGCTCAATGCTGCCGGCCGGTGCGGCCGACAGCGATGCCTGGGAGAACCTCGGCGGTGCCTTGCAGGCCCTCACCCAAGGCCTTGCCCCCGGCGTGCAGCTGTTCTTTCATGGTGAACTGCTAGACCCCCACCGCACCGCCAAGGTGCGCAGTTTCGGGCGGCACCCGTTCGTGACGCTCAGCCGTGCGGGCGGCGCTGCACGCGCGCCAGCTGCAACAGCACCGTACGCAGGGCAAGCCGCTGCGCCACCTCGAAGAGCTGTTGCAGGTCACCACCCTGACCACCGAGCACTACCAGCGTGTACTGCCCTTCATCACCCTGTGGGGCGGTGACGGGGTACCGGTCGCGGCGTACGCGGCGCCGACCCTGCGCAAGGCGCTGGGCCTCAAAGCCGCATCGGCGGTTGTCAGCAACCCCGGCTCGATGCTCAGCATCGACAGCCAGGCCGAGCTGGGCAACGGCACCACCGCTGGTGTGCTGACCACGGTAGTGCTGAATCCGGGCGACGGCGATGGCACTTTGTACCGGGTGTTGCGCTGGCAGGAACGCTAGGCGATTAACTGCCTGGTTCGGGAGTGTGTTTTTATCCCGCGCAAATTGTTATCATTTCCTACTTTTTTTGCGCACCCGCTTAATCGGTTGTGCGCTCGCTGTAGCCCGAGTGCCGTGAAGATATGGACATCATCGCAAACCTCATAGGGCGCCTTGTGGCTCAAGGCAGCCTGAGCCGTGACGGGCTCGAGCAACTCGCTCGCCTGCGTGGCGACCAGCCCGACAGTGCCGTGCCCGAATTGCTCGGGCGCCTGGGCCTGGTGTCGGAGCCTGACCTGGCCACGGCCTGGTCCGCGGCACTGGGCTGGCCACGCTTCGCCGGCCAGGCCGAGCCGGTCGACGCCGAACACCTGCCAGGCTTGCCTTCGCGTTTTTTGCTGCACCACGGCGTAGTGCCCGTGGGCCGCGCTGGCGATGGCCTGCTCGAAGTGGTGGGCTCGCGCCCGCTGAGCGACTACCCCTTCCAGGCCATCGAATATGCCACCGGCCTGCGTGTGCGGCGGCTGGTGGGCCTGCACAGCGAAGTCGAGCAACTGATCGAGCGCAGCTACGGTCAGGGCCGTACGGCGATGGGCTCGCTGACCGAGCATTTCGAGGACAGCGCCGAGCCGGACGATATCGATCACCTCAAGGACCTGGCCTCCGAAGCGCCGGTGATCAAGCTGGTCAACCTGATCCTGCAGCGCGCGGTCGAGATGCGCGCCTCGGACGTGCACATCGAACCCTTTGAGAACCGACTGAACGTGCGTTACCGCGTCGACGGGCTGCTGCGCGAGTCCGAATCGCCGCCGGTGAGCTCGGCGGCCGCCGTGATCTCGCGCATCAAGATCATGGCCAAACTGGACATCGCCGAGCGCCGCCTGCCCCAGGACGGGCGCATCGTCTTTCGCGTGCAGGGCAAGCAGCTGGACCTGCGGGTTTCCACGCTGCCCACCAGTTTCGGCGAATCGGTGGTGATGCGTCTGCTTGACAGGCAAACGATTGCGTTCGACTTCGTCGACCTCGGTTTCGACGGCCAGCGCCTGGAACGCTTTCTCGATGTGCTGCAGCGCCCGCACGGCATCCTGCTGGTCACCGGCCCCACCGGTTCGGGCAAGACCACCACCCTGTATGCCGCGCTGTCACGGCTCAATACCGCAGAGCGCAAGATCATCACCGTCGAAGACCCGGTGGAATACCAGCTCGACGGCATCAACCAGCTGCAGGTAAAGCCGGCCATCGGCCTGGATTTTGCCGGGGCGCTGCGCTCGATCGTGCGCCAGGACCCGGACGTGATCATGATCGGCGAAATCCGCGACCTGGAAACCTGCCGTATTGCCATCCAGTCGGCGCTTACCGGGCACCTGGTGCTCTCGACCCTGCACACCAACAGTGCCTGTGCGAGTATCGCGCGGCTGCTGGATATGGGCGCCGAAGGCTACATGCTGGCCTCGACCGTGAATGGCGTGCTGGCGCAGCGGCTGGTACGCCGCCTGAACCCTGCGCACCTCGAAGCCTTCGATGCGCCGGCGGCACTGGTGGCAGAGCACCACCTGGAGCGCTACACCGACGCACGTCCCGTGCAGTTGTACCGGCCCAGGGCGGATGCGCCCAATGGCGGTTACCAGGGGCGGGTGGCAATTACCGAATTGCTGGTGATGAACGAAGAGATCCGCGCGCTGCTGATGGGCAAGGCCGACAGCGCCACGCTTGAGCAGGCGGCGCGCAAGGGCGGCCTGCGCACCCTCTACGAAGACGGCCTGCGCCTGGCGCTGGCCGGTGTCACCAGCCTGGAAGAAGTGCTACGCGTGACCCGCGATGACACGGGGGCCGGGGCATGACGCAGTTTCGCTACCAGGCCCTGGAGAAGGACGGCAGCCGCACCAGCGGGCAGTTGGAGGCGGGCAGCGTCGAGCAGGCGTCAGCCAGTTGCAGGCCGGCGGGCTGATGATCATCGATATCCGCCCGGCGCGTAGCGGCGTGCTGACGGCTGGGCTGTTCAGCCGCGTGACCATCCCAGGCGCCGAAATCGCGCGGTTCACCGAACAGCTGGCAACCCTGCTCGATGCCGGCCAGCCGCTGGAAAGCGCGCTGGCGCTGCAGGCTCGCCAGGCCGGCAAGCAGCCCATGGGCGAGCTGCTCGCGCGCTTGCTGGAGCAGGTCAAGGGCGGCAGCTCGCTGTCGGCGGCCATGGCCGAAGAGCGCCAGGTGTTTTCCAACTTCTACCTCAGCCTGGTGCGCGCCGGCGAAGCGGCCGGCATGCTCGCGCAAACCCTGGCGCAGTTGGCGCACTACCTGGAGCGCTCGCAGAGCATGCGCAGCGACATGATCAGCGCACTGATCTACCCGGCGTTCCTGGTGGTCGGCGTGCTCGGCTCGCTGATCCTGCTGCTGGCCTATGTGGTGCCGCAGTTCGTGCCGATCTTCAAGGACCTGAACGTTGAGTTGCCGCTGATCACCGAGGTGATCCTGCACGTGGGCGAGTTCCTGGCGCAGTGGACCCTGCACCTGGTGCTGCTGCTGGCAGTGGGCGGCTGGTGGCTGGCCGTCTATCTGCGCGACCCGGCGCGGCGCCTGGCGCTGGATACCCGCCTGCTGCGGCTCAAGGCCTTCGGCCCGGTCATGCAGGGCATGGAGACCGCACGCTTCGCCCTCACCCTGGGCACCTTGCTGGACAAGAAGGTCAGCCTGCTGGCAGGCATGAACATCACCCGCCAGGTGGCCAGCAACCGCGCCATGGGCGCAGCACTGGAGCAGGCCACGCTGGGTGCCAAGGAGGGCCGCGCACTGTCGGCCGCGCTGGAGCAGACCCGGGTGTTCCCCGAGCTTGCGGTACAGATGATTCGTGTCGGCGAGCAGTCCGGGCAACTGGGCGCCATGCTGCTCAAGCTCGCCGAAATCTATGACAAACAGACGCAGAGCACGCTCAAGCGTTTCATGGCGGCCCTGGTGCCGATGCTGACCCTGATCATGACCGGCCTGGTCGCGATCATCATGTTGGCGATCATGCTGCCGTTGATGAGTTTGACCAGCAATATCTAAAGGAAGAGAAGGTGAACATGCGCCATAGCCGTCGTCGTAACCAAGGTTTTACCCTGTTGGAAATGCTTGCCGTGGTGGTGCTGCTGGGCATCGTGGCAACCATCGTGGTGCGTCAGGTGGGCGGCAACGTCGACAAGGGCAAGTACGGTGCGGGCAAGGCGCAACTGGCCAGCCTGAGCATGAAGGTCGAGAACTACGCCATGGACGTCGGCGCCGCCCCGGCACGCCTCGAGGACCTGGTGACAGCGCCTGCCGCCGCACGCGGCTGGCAAGGCCCGTATGCCAAGAACAGCGACCTGCTCGACCCGTTCGGGCATGCGTTCGGCTACCAGAGCCCCGGCGAGCACGGCAGTTTCGACCTGGTGTTCCTGGGGCGTGACGGCCGCGTCGGCGGCAGCGGTACCGATGCCGACCTGGGCAACTGGGAATAGCCTTGCGCCAGAGCGGTTTCACCCTGCTGGAGATGCTCGCGGTGCTGGTGGTGATCAGCATTGCCTTCACCCTGCTGGCCTCCGGGGTCAGCCGGGGGCTGGCCAGCGCGCGTGAGCGTCAGGCCACCGCCGAGCTGATCCAGAGCCTGCGCCAGGCGCGCAGCCTGGCGGTGTTCGAGGGCCGGCCGGTGGCGTTGCAGGTGGACCTGCGTACACGCTGCTACCACCTCGAACAACGCCCGCCACGCTGCCTTGAACAGGGCACCGAACTGCGCTTGGAAACCGCGGCGGGTGTGGCGGGCGAAGGTGCGGCCTTTGCCTTCTACCCCGATGGCAGCAGCAGCGGCGGCAACCTGCAACTGAGCAGCGCGGCACGCCACACCCGCATCGACGTGGGCTGGCTCACCGGCAGTGTCAGCCTGGCGCAGGGCACGCGATGAGGCGCAGGCAAGGCGGTTTTACCCTGATCGAGATGGTCGCTGCCACGGCGTTGCTGGCGATGGGGCTGGGCATCGTGCTGAACAGCATGGGCCAGTCGATGCAGTCGTTTGCCCGCAGCGAAATGAAGACGCGCATGGGCCTGCTGGCCCGTTCGCTGATGCAGGACAGCAGCGCCGGGCCGTTGCAGCCCGGCATCACCCGCGGCCAGCAGGACGGCATCGACTGGCGCCTTGAGTGCACCGAACAGGGCGCCGCCTCGGCCGTGCGCCTGCTGCACCTGCGTCTCACGCTGAGCCATGCCGGCCGTGAGGAAACCTTCACCACGCTGCAGGTGCGCGGCCTTGAGCCGAGGCTGCAGCCATGAGACGCATGCAGGGGTTCACCTTGCTTGAAGTGATCGTCGCGATCAGCTTGCTGGGCCTGTTGCTGGTGCTGGTGGCGAGCAGTTTCGCCACCGGCAACCGCTCGCTGCGCAGCAGCGCCAAGTACGCCGAGCGCCTCGACGAAGTGCGCGCCTCGCAGCGCTTCGTGCGCCAGGCGCTGCAGGACGTGCGCCCGCTTGCGCTGACCGACGCAGGCGGCTGGGAGCGCCTGTTCGAAGGCGATGCCCAGCGCCTGCGCTTCTTTGCCCCGGTACCCCTGGGCATCGGTGGCGGCCTGAAACTGCATGAGCTGGAATCGGTGCAGGCCAGCGACGGCACATGGCAGTTGAACGTGAAGTTTTTTTGAGCTCGATGGCCAGCGGCCGTGGGGCAGCGAGCAGATCTTGATGAGCCGCCTTCAGTCGCTGCATTTCAGCTATCGCGGCCTCGATGAAGAGCGCCGCATGACCGGCTGGCTGGAACAGTGGCCGTGGCCAGAGCGTTTGCCGCAGCGGGTACGCATCCAGGCCGAGGCGGATGGGCCGGTGCGCTGGCCATTGATCAGTGTTGCGATTCGTACAGGCCAACAGGTGGGAGCGCTTGCGCAATGAAAGGTAAAAGCATGCCGCCGGCACTTGACGTGCTGCTGGGGCAAATGCGCGCGCGGTATGACGCATCGCGCCTGCCGGGCTTTCTGCGCTGGTGGCGCAAGGAATTGCTGGCCTGTGCACCTGCAGCCCTGCGCGAGCGGTTGAGCACGCAGCGCACGCCCGTGGCGCTCCAGTGGCCTTCGCACCAGGCTCACGGCGTCACGCCTGGGCGTGCAGTGACCTTGTTGCTGGCGCCGGGCGAAACCCTGTTGTGCACCTTGCAACTGCCTCGCCAGGCCGCTGCGAACCTTCGGGCGGTGGTGGGGTATGAACTGGACAAGCACACCCCGTTCAATGCCGATCAACTGTATTTCGATGTACGCGCCCAGGCTGCCGATACGCCGGGCTGGCTGGACGTGCAGTTGCTGGTGATACCGCGTACCCGCCTGGACCTTGTGCTGCAGCAGGCCCAGGCCGAGGGCATTCAGGTGGTGCGGGTCGACGCCCTGGATGCGGCCGGTCAGGCGTATGCCATGAACCTGATGCCCGCGCCGCAGCGCGACCCCCAGGCCCAGCGTGTGCAGCACCTGAGGTACGGGTTCGGTGCCGCCATCGCGCTGCTGCTGGTGGTGAGCCTGGGCACCTGGCTGGGCAATCGCGAGCAGGCGCTGCACGAGATGCAAGCGCAGGTGACGCAATTGCGCGGCCGTGCTCTGCAGGTCGACGCCATGCGCAAGCAGGTACTGGCGCGCGCCGAGACCGACCGGGCATTGCAGAGCCAGGGCAGCGAGCGCCAGACCAGCGTGGCGCTGCTCAACCTGCTGACCACCTGCCTGCCTGCCGACACCTGGCTCGACCAGTTGGAGCTGCGCGCCGACGCCAGCGTCAGGCTCAGCGGCGCGAGCCGACAGGCCAGCAGCTTGCCGGGCCAGTTGGCGCGCTGCGCCGGCCTCACCCAGGCGAGTTTCCAGGGTGGCTTGCAACCAGACCGCGACACCGGGTTGGAACGCTTTACCCTCGTGGCCCAGCGCCGCCAACCGGGAGCCTGACGCCATGCAACTGACCCGAGGCATGCAGCGTGCCTGCGCAATCATCCTGGCCCTGTCGGGCGTATTGCTGGCCTACCTGATGCTGGTGCACTGGTGGTTGGTGGCGCCGCTGCAGCAGATGGCTGAAGAAGAGCAACTGCTGCAGGCGTCCTATCAGCGCTTTGCCGCCCTGGAGGCGCAGCGCGACGTGATGCAGGCGCGGCTGAGTGCCGTACGCGAGCAACCATTGCACAGCGACAGCCTGCTCAGCGGCAACGAACCGCAAGCGGGTTCGGCGCAACTGATGCAACTGGTGGCCGAGCGCGTGTCGCTGCAGCCGGCCACGGGGCTGGCCTGTAGCGTGCTGAACCGCGAGCCCCAACCTGCCCAGGCGCAGGGCCAGCTGATGGTGGTCCGGGTGAGTGTCGACCTGGAGTGCGGTATCGAGTCGCTGGCCGCAACCTTGCACCGCCTTGAAAACGAGGCGCCCTACCTGCGCGTGGACGCCCTGAACATTCGCCGCAGCGAGCAGCCCGCCGCCGTACCAGACCAGGCCGGCCGGCTGGCCGTGCAGGTGCAGGTCAGCGGCTACCTGAGCGTTGCCCAGGACACCCGCCATGAATGAACTGCGTCAGCGCTACCGACCCCTGTTGCCCCTGGCTGGCGTCACGGCCGTGCTGTTGAGCGTGTGGATGTTGCTGCTCAATGGCCTGGGCGCTGCGGTGCACTGGCCCGCGGTGCAGGCGCGCAGTCCTGCACCGCTGGCGCCGCCTGCCGAAGCCGGCGTGCCGGTCACGCCGACGCCCTTGCAGGATTATCAACAGGTCTGGCTGGCGCCGCTGTTCCACGCCCAGCGCCAGCCCGATGCGGCCAATGCCCCAGTGGCTACCTTCGATGCCGCGCCGATGCTCGACAGCCTGGTGCTGACCGGCATCGTGGCGGCACAACAGGTGCGCGTGGCCATGCTCAAGGACAACACCGGTGAGGCGCTGTCGCTCAAGGAGGGACAGACCCTGCCCAATGGTTGGCTGCTCGAGCGTATCGGCGAGCGGCATATCGAACTGGTCAATGGACCCACCCGGCAGACCCTGGAGCTTTCCACGCCCAGGTTGCCGATGACATTCCCCTGAACCCTACTGATTGTTGATCGTTATCAAGGATTGAAATTCGTGGTCAATCGTTTTGCGCTTTCGTGCCTCGCGACCCTGCTGCTGCAAGGCTGCGTCAACCCTGTTCAATCCACCTCGCAAGACGATCGCCTGATTCGCGAAGGGCTGGCCGGTACCGGTGTCGACGCCCCTTTGCCGGTGCCTGGCGGGCCGCTGGCAGCTCCACAGCCTGGTGCCCTGGTGTCGCCCCAGCCGCCGCGCCAGCAGATCGTGCGTGGCAGCCAGCAGTTCGTCGGCACGGCTGCGGCGCGCGCGCCCAGAAAGGTCGAAGATCCGCAGAACAAGGTGACCTTCAACTTCTCCAACCAGCCGATTGCCGCGGTGATCAACACCATCCTCGGTGACCTGCTGCAAGAGGATTTCAGCATTGCCCAGGGCGTCAGCGGCGAGGTGTCGTTCTCCACCGCCAAGCCGGTGGACAAGGGCCAGGCGCTGTCGATTCTGGAAACCCTGCTGTCGTGGACCGGCAACGCGCTGGTGCGCCAGGGCGAGCGCTACCTGGTGGTGCCGGCCGGGCAGGCCGTGGCCGGGCAGCTCACCCCGCAGCGGCGCATTCCCGCGCCGGGGGGTGGGCTGAGCGCGCGGCTGTTCACCTCGACTACATCTCGGCGGTGGAGATGCGCAAGCTGCTCACGCCGTTTGCCCGCGAGAACGCCTTCCTGCTGGTGGACCCGGCGCGCAACGCACTGGTCATGGCCGGTACCCCCGATGAGCTG
>NZ_JAAHBU010000164.1 GCF_010671725.1 Pseudomonas brassicae
GCGCTGGCTGCCGAACTGGATGCGCAGTACGTGCAGGAACTGCTGCAGGATGACCTGGAGCCTGATCCCGAGCCCGAGCCGCAGGCCGAGGTTGCCTTGCCCGGCGAAGACGACCTGGATACCGCGTTCGACCTGAGCCTGGATGACCTTGACGGGCTCGAAGGCCTGGGCATGGATGACCCGCAGGCGCCGCAAGCCACGCCACCGGCGGATATCGCTGCGCTCGACGACCTCGATTTCGACACCCTGCTGCAGGAGCAGACCCAGGCGCAGGCCGAGCCGCAGCCTGTGCCTGAGGCCGTAGCTGCACCGGCAGACGTTGCGGCCGAACCCGCTGTCGAGCCCGCTGCCACCCTTGATGACCTGGCCGACTTCGACCTGGACATGGGGCTTGACGCGGTGCCGCCTGCCGCCGAGCCGCAGCCCGAAGCGCCGCTGGACATCGAGGCGGAGCTTGCCGCATTCGACGAATCGCTGGGGCTGGACGACAGCTTCCCGGACCTGGCCCTGGCCGACGATTTCGACCTGTCGCTGGCCGACGAGCCGGACCCGCTGGCCGACAGCTTTACGGCCGAGCTGGACGACGTCAACGCCGAACTCGACAAGCTTTCGCAAAGCCTGGAGCAGCCGTCCATCGAACCGCATTTCACCGCCGATGATGCGGCCGACCTGCTGCTCGACGAACCGGAGTTCGACTACCTGGCCGGCACCGACGAGGCGGCGACCAAGCTCGACCTGGCACGTGCCTACATCGACATGGGTGACAACGACGGCGCGCGCGACATCCTTGACGAAGTGATGAAGGAAGGCACCGAAGCGCAGCGCAAGGAAGCCATCGACCTGCGTTCGCAGATGAACTGAACGCGTTCCTGAAAGGCCGACGCAGCCCTTGTGGCTGCCGTTGTCGTTATAATCCGCGCCATTGTGCCAACCGACAGGCTGTATCCCCTTGGAAATCATTGATAACGCCGCTGCTGAAATGGCGGCCGAAGGCTATTTCAGAATCGCGCTGGGCGTGGAATACAAAGGCACCCGCTACCGTGGCTGGCAACGCCAGGCCAGTGGCGTGCTGAGCGTGCAGCAGACCCTGGAAGAAGCGCTGTCCAAAGTGGCCGATTCGCCGGTGTCGCTGCACTGTGCCGGGCGGACCGATGCGGGCGTGCATGCCAGTGGTCAGGTGGTGCACTTCGATACCCAGGCGGTGCGCAGCATGAAGGCCTGGACCATGGGCGCCAATATCAACCTGCCGCATGACGTCAGCGTGGCCTGGGCGCAGCAGATGCCGGCCAATTTCCATGCGCGCTTCAAGGCCATCGCCCGGCGCTATCGCTATGTGATCTACAACGACCAGATCCGCCCCGCGCACCTGGGTGACCAGGTCACCTGGAACCATCGTCCGCTGGACGTGCAGCGCATGGCCGAGGCGGCGGCCTATCTGGTCGGCACCCACGACTTCAGTGCCTACCGCGCTGGCCAGTGCCAGGCCAAGTCGCCGGTCAAGCAGATCCACCACCTGCGGGTGAGCCGCCATGGGCACATGATCGTGCTGGACATCCGTGCCAGCGCCTTCCTGCACCACATGGTGCGCAACATTGCCGGGGTGCTGATGACCATCGGTGCCGGCGAGCGGCCGCCGGAGTGGGCACGTGAGGTGCTGCAAAGCCGCGTGCGGCGTTCCGGCGGGGTGACGGCGCATCCGTTCGGCCTGTACCTGGTGCAGGTGGAGTACCACGACGAGTTCCAGTTGCCCCAGCGCTTCATCGGGCCGCACTTCCTCACCGGCTACGAGTCTTTGACGGCTGACGGCCCGCAAGGCATTTGCTAACATCCGGGACTTTCCGGCTCAGCTGAGGTTCACAGGCCATGTCCGCTGTTCGCAGCAAGATCTGCGGGATTACCCGTATCGAGGATGCGCTGGCTGCGGCCGAGGCAGGGGCCGATGCCATCGGCCTGGTGTTCTATGCCAAGAGCCCGCGGGCGGTGACGGTGCGGCAGGCGCGGGCGATCATCGCCGCCTTGCCGCCGTTCGTGACCACCGTTGGGCTGTTCGTCAATGCCAGCCGCTGCGAGCTCAACGAGCTGCTGGAGGCGGTGCCGCTGGACCTGCTGCAGTTCCATGGTGATGAAACCCCCGCCGACTGTGACGGCTTCAACCGGTCCTGGATCAAGGCCCTGCGGGTACGCCCGGGCGATGACCTGCAGGCGCAGTGCCGGCATTACGCCAACGCCAGCGGCATCCTGCTCGACACCTATGTGGCCGGCGTGCCGGGTGGCACCGGCGAAGCCTTCGACTGGTCGCTGGTGCCCGAGCGCCTGAGCAAACCGATCATCCTGGCCGGTGGCCTGTCGCCCGACAACGTCGGCGCAGCCATCGCCCAGGTGCAGCCGTACGCGGTGGATGTCAGCGGTGGGGTAGAGCAGGCCAAGGGCATCAAGGACCCTGCGCGCATCGAGGCGTTCATGCGCGCGGTGCGCCAGGCATGAAGGCCGGCTGCACGGCCGATGTGACGGCGGGCGGTGCGCCATCGTCCATAGCTTTCGCAGCCCATTGCTGCCGGAAATTATCGGGTGGCGCCGCAGGCGTCGCCTTTACAGGTTGACGATCAAGGGGCATCAGGGTGGTACCGCGCTGCACGCGCACCACCGGAGCCGCTTGATCATCGCGTCATACACGAATTGAGCTCAAGGGCATACGCGCGACCTGGCAACTCTTGCCTGCCGGTCGCCGCTACTGGAGAAAGAAAGCATGAGCAACTGGTTGGTAGACAAACTGATCCCTTCGATCATGCGTTCCGAGGTGAAGAAGAGTTCGGTACCCGAAGGCCTGTGGCACAAGTGCCCGTCCTGCGAGGCCGTGCTGTATCGTCCGGAGCTGGAAAAGACCCTGGATGTGTGCCCCAAGTGCAACCACCACATGCGCATCGGCGCACGTGCGCGCATCGACATCTTCCTCGATGCCGAAGGCCGTAACGAGCTGGGTGCAGACCTGGAACCGGTCGACCGTCTGAAGTTTCGCGACGGCAAGAAGTATAAGGACCGCCTGGTCGGCGCACAGAAGCAGACCGGCGAGAAAGATGCGCTGATCTCCATGAGCGGCACCCTGCTGGGCATGCCGGTGGTGGTCAGCGCCTTCGAATTCTCCTTCATGGGCGGTTCGATGGGCGCCATCGTTGGTGAGCGTTTCGTACGGGCTGCCAACCATGCCCTGGAAAACCGTTGCCCGATGATCTGCTTCTCCGCCTCCGGTG
>NZ_JAAHBU010000165.1 GCF_010671725.1 Pseudomonas brassicae
CTCCCACAGGTACAGCAGTGATTTCAAGATTACCGCAGAGCCTGTGGGAGCTGGCTTGCCAGCGAAGGGGCCAGCTCGGTCAATACAAAACCGGCGGGATCAGACCGCCATCGGCGCCGTCATCGGCGCATGGTGCTCGTAGCCTTCCAGGCTGAAGTCACTCGGCTCGATCTTCTCCAGCCACTGCGGCTCGTACACACCGGTCTTGGCATACTCCGGCACGCGATCAGAGATCACCAGCCTGGGCGCCGCCAGCGGCTCGCGCTTGAGCTGTTCGTTGAGCATGTCCAGGTGGTTCTCGTACACGTGCGCATCACCGATGAAGTAGGTGAACCAGCGCGGCGTGTAGCCGGTCAGGCGACCCACCAACGACAGCAGTGCCGCGCCCTCGGTGAGGTTGAACGGCGTACCCAGGCCCAGGTCGTTGGAGCGGATGTAGAGCGTCAGGGAAATTTCCTTGGTCTCCACGTTCGGGTGGAACTGGTACAGCAGATGGCACGGCGGCAACGCCATCTCGTCCAGCTGCGCGCAGTTCCAGCCATGGAACAGGATGCGTCGGCTGCCCGGGTCGTTGTGGATGGTGTCGATGCACTGGCGGATCTGGTCGATGGCCTTGTACAGCACCACGAACGCCTCGCCGTCTTCCTCGGCCTCGGCAATCTTCACGAAGCCACTGCGCTGCGCCAGCTCGATGGCTGACGGGTTGCTCAGCGGCACGCGCTTGTAAGCCGGCCACTGGCGCCATTGCACGCCGTAGATCTCGCCCAGGTCGTCATGCCCCTGGCGGAACGGGTTGGCCAGCCACTGGGCGTTCTCGTTGGCGTTCTGGTCCCACACCTTGCAGCCCAGTTCACGGAACTCGCCAGCGTTCTTCACGCCGCGCAGGAAGCCCACCATCTCGCCAATCGCCGACTTGAACGCCAGCTTGCGCGTGGTGATGGCCGGGAAGCCCTTCTGCAGGTCGAAGCGCAGCATGGCGCCCGGCAGGCTGATGGTGCGCACGCCGGTACGGTTGCCCTGCAAGGTACCGTTCTCGATCACATCACGAACCAGCTCTAGATATTGCTTCATGTCTTACCTGTATCAAAACCGGCAGGGGCCAGGCCCCTGCGGTGAAAATTAAAGCGCGGCGCCCTTGGCACTCGGCGCACGACGGTGGGCCAGCCAGATCAGCGCAATGCCAGCCACGATCATCGGCACGCACAGCACCTGGCCCATGGTCAGCCAGCCGAAGGCCAGGTAACCCAGTTGCGCATCCGGCACCCGCACGAATTCGACGATGAAGCGGAAGATGCCGTAGAACAACGCGAACATCCCCGAAACAGCCATGGTCGGGCGCGGTTTGCGCGAGTACAGCCACAGAATCAGGAATAGTGCCACACCTTCCAGGGCGAACTGGTACAGCTGCGACGGGTGACGCGGCAATTGCGCCGGGTCGCTGAACGGCGGGAACACCATGGCCCACGGTACATCGGTGGCCTTGCCCCATAGCTCGGCGTTGATGAAGTTGCCGATGCGCCCGGCGCCCAGGCCGATCGGCACCACGGGGGCAACGAAGTCCATCAGTTCGAAGAACGACTTGTTGTTGCGCTTGCCGAACCACAACGCCGCCAGCATCACGCCGATGAAGCCGCCATGGAACGACATGCCGCCCTTCCACACTTCCAGGATCAGGCCCGGGTTGGCCAGGTAGGCACTCAGGTCGTAGAACAGCACGTAGCCCAACCGCCCGCCGACGATCACGCCCATGGCCAGGAAGAACACCAGGTCGGACAGTTTTTCGCGCGTCCAGGTCGGGTCGAAGCGCTTCATTCGGGTAGACAGCAGCAGCCACGCGCCGCCGATACCGATCAGGTACATCAGTCCGTACCAGTGGATTTTCAGCGGCCCGAGGGTGTGGATCAGGCCGAAAAAGTCGATCTCGACCGGCCCGAGGGCCAATGCCACGGGATCGATCTGCGGGTAAGGCAGCATGGTGACTCCTCTCGTTAAAGCAAAAAGCTCAGGCCTACACAAAACAGCAGGGCGGCGAACAGCCGCTTGAGCAGACGTGGCGACAGTTTATGCGCCAGGCGCGCGCCGAAGCGGGCAAAGAACATGCTGGTCAGGGCAATTCCGAGCAGCGCCGGCAAGTACACGAAGCCCAGGCTGTGCGGCGGCAGGTGCGTCTCGTCCCAGCCCAGCACGATGAAGCTCAGGGCGCTGGCCACCGCAATCGGGAAGCCGCAGGCCGAAGACGTCGCCACTGCCTGCTGCATGGGCAGGCTGCGCCAGGTCAGGAAGGGTACGGTCAACGAGCCGCCGCCGATGCCGAAGATCGCCGACGCCCAGCCCACCACGCCGCCGGCGCGCCCAGGCCGACTTTGCCGGGTACGCCGCGGCTGGCCTTGGGCTTGAGGTCGAGGGCCATCTGCGCGGCCACCAGCAGGGCGAACACGCCGATGATCTTCTGCAGGTTCGGGCCCTGGATCAGCGAGGCGGTCTTGGCCCCCACGCCAGCGCCGAGCAGGATGCCCACGGTCATCCACAGCACGATCGGCCACTGCACCGCGCCACGGCGGTGGTGCTCGAGGATGGCGTTGACCGAGGTGAACACGATGGTCGCCAGCGAGGTGCCGACCGCCAGGTGGGTCAGCACCGAGGCATCGAAGCCCTGCAGGGTGAAGCTGAGCACCAGCACCGGTACGATGATGATGCCGCCGCCTACGCCGAACAGCCCGGCCAGTACGCCCGCGCAGGCGCCCAGCAGCAGATAGACCACGAATTCCATTGTCGCCCCCGAAAATCAGTCCGGCATGGTAACGGAAGGTGGGCCTGTGGCTCTAGTGAAGACACGTTTAGTCGATGGATAGCGAACGCCAGTGCCGGTAGAGTGGCTGAAAACACTGGGAGCGAACCTATGTGTCTGATTGTTTTTGCGTGGCGACCGGGGCATGCCCGGCCGCTGATCGTCGCGGCCAACCGTGACGAGTTCTACGCCCGCCCCAGCCAGACGCTGGGGGCCTGGGCAGATGCACCGGGGGTGTACGCCGGGCGCGACCTGGAGGCTGGCGGCACCTGGCTGGGGGTGGGCCCGCAAGGGCGCTTTGCGGCCTTGACCAATATTCGTGACCCGCAGCAGCCGCAGGGTGCGCGCTCGCGCGGGGAGCTGGTAGCCCGCTATCTGAATGGCGAAGTGGGCGTGGAGGCGTACCTGGACCACGTGGCCAGCCGCAGCCATCAGTATTCGGGGTTCAACCTGCTGGTGGGCGATGCCGGGCAGTTGGGTTACCTGAATGCGCAGGAGGCGGCGCCGCTGCTACTGGCTGAAGGTGTTTACGGGTTGTCCAACGCCGGGCTCGATACGCCGTGGCCCAAGCTGGTCAAGGCCCGCGCTGCGCTTGAGCATCAGTTGCACGACCCAAGGCCGCAGCGGCTGTTGGCCTTGCTGGGCGATGAGCAACAGGCCGAGGACGCCGAGTTGCCGCAAACCGGTGTGGGGCTGGCGACCGAGCGCTTGCTGTCGAGTGTGTTTATTGCCAGCCAGAACTACGGCACGCGGGCGAGTACGGTGCTGATCGTGGAGGCAGATGGGCGGCGGTTGATGGTGGAGCGCAGCTTTGGGCCGTTTGGAGGGCAGTTGGGAGAGGTCACCTTGCAAGTCTGACGCCTTCGCTGGCAA
>NZ_JAAHBU010000166.1 GCF_010671725.1 Pseudomonas brassicae
GGCCTTGCCGGTGGCCACAGCCAGGTGATAACCCTCGGCCTTGAAACCCTGGAGCGCTTCAAGCACACCGGGGTACAGCGGTGATGGCTGGCGGTCGAGTGCCATATAGATGTCGGCGTAGTGCTGACGGAACGCGACAACCTCGCCTTCATCCAGGTGCGGGTAGAGGGTACTGATCGCCTCCGGCAATGCCAGGCCGATGATGCCCTTGACCGCCTCATCCGAACACAGCGGATATCCCGCACGCTCGGCCGAACAATGCATCGCCTCGACAATACGCCCGATCGAGTCGGCAAGCGTGCCGTCCCAATCAAAAATCAGCAGGTCGTAATCACGGCGCACTCAGACGCTCCACGGTTTTGGCCCACATCTCGTCCACCGGCGCCTCGACCTTGAGCTCGCCGCCATCCGGCAGCGGTACGGTCAGCGCATAGGCGTGCAGGAAAAGACGCTTGCCGCCCAGTTCGCGGATCTCGCGGGTGAAGTCTTCATCGCCGTATTTGCTGTCGCCGGCAATGCAATGGCCCGCATGCAGGGCATGCACACGGATCTGATGGGTACGCCCGGTGATCGGGCGCGCTTCGACCATGGTCGCGAAATCACCGAAACGCCGCAGCACGCGGAACAGGGTCAAGGCTTCCTTGCCCTCTTCGTTGATCTCGACCATGCGCTCACCCGAACGCAGGTTGCTCTTGAGCAGTGGTGCATTGACCTGCTTCTTGGCGGTCGCCCAGTGGCCACGCACCAGCGCCATGTAGCGCTTGTCGACGCCATCACCGCGTAGCGCGGCGTGCAGGTGGCGCAGCATGCTGCGCTTCTTGGCAATCATCAGCAGCCCGGAGGTGTCGCGATCAAGGCGATGCACCAGCTCCAGTTCCTTGGTATCGGGGCGCAACTGACGAAAGGCTTCGATCACGCCGTAATTGAGCCCACTGCCACCGTGCACGGCAATACCGGCTGGCTTGTTGAGCACGATCAGCGCCTTGTCTTCGTACACGATCGCTGCTTCGAGGCGCTGAAGCAGGCCCTGTGCCAACGGCACCGGCTCGTCGCGCTCGGGCAGACGAACGGGCGGTACACGCACGATATCGCCGGCCTGCAGTTTGTACTCAGGCTTGATCCGCCCCTTGTTCACACGCACTTCGCCTTTGCGCAAAATGCGATAAATCAAGGTCTTGGGAACGCCCTTGAGTGCGGTGATCAGAAAGTTGTCGATGCGCTGGCCGGCAAGTTCCGGCGCGACCTCGATCAGCTGTACGCCGGAGGTCGGAGGGGTAGTAGTCGTCATTTGCGAATCATAACAATTTTTTATGGATTTGAAGCACTTAATGATTGCTGCTATAGTCGCGAACGCCGCCAAAAGCGGCTGGCCAGCGGACCAATGGCTTTGAGCCGGCCCTGACCTACGCAATTCTCGAGGACGCGAGGCCGTCCGACGGGGCGTTCGCCAGTTTACAGAAGTGCCTGGAATCGCTACCAGCACCGATGAGAGAAGACCGATAAAAAACAACAAGAGCGGTGTTTGGCCCTCCTGCACGTTTTTTCTCGATGCCCACTCCTTCAGTGCAATCGCTTTCACGCAGTCATGGCGGATACTTCGGAAATACCAGCCTTAGCCATAGAAAGCGCGGGCTCCCGTATGGAGCTGGCGATAACTGCAACCCGTTGCGGATTCAGCGCGCGGCAGCACCCGAATTATCAGGGATACGTGTAGGGTGGAGATGCACAACCGTCGGACCGTGTAGTACTGCGTCCAGCCCGCAGGCCCTCTGGCCCGCGAACCGGACCCGGTCTTGATCAAGATACCCAGTGGGTGTCCACGGCCGAAGGCTGATTCCTCCTCCTGACTGAGTGCATTTGACACCACAGCTAGCAGGACGCGTCGTCGCGACTTCGGCAGCACTGGGTGACCAGTCCGACCGCAAGCCGCTGGACACGGGATGGCCCGCCACCCCTGACGCACCCTGACACCGACCGTGAGAAGTCGTGTGTGCCGAACGCCGTTTCCGGCAGCCCGGAAACCGACGGTACTACATGAAAAGAATGCTGATTAACGCAACTCAACCCGAAGAGTTGCGTGTTGCTCTGGTAGACGGCCAGCGCCTCTACGACCTGGACATCGAGTCCGGCGCACGCGAGCAGAAAAAAGCCAACATCTACAAAGGCAAGATCACCCGCATCGAGCCCAGCCTTGAAGCCGCCTTCGTCGACTTCGGCTCCGAGCGTCACGGCTTCCTGCCCCTCAAGGAAATCTCCCGCGAATACTTCAAGAAGTCGCCCGAAGGCCGGGTGAACATCAAGGAAGTGCTCAGCGAAGGCCAGGAAGTCATCGTCCAGGTCGAGAAAGAAGAGCGCGGCAACAAGGGCGCAGCCCTGACCACCTTCATCAGCCTGGCCGGTCGTTACCTGGTGCTGATGCCGAACAACCCGCGTGCCGGCGGCATCTCCCGCCGCATCGAAGGCGAAGAGCGCAACGAGCTGCGTGAAGCGCTCAATGGCCTGGTCGCGCCTGCCGACATGGGCCTGATCGTGCGCACTGCCGGCCTGGGCCGCAGCAGCGAAGAGATGCAATGGGACCTGGACTACCTGCTGCAGCTGTGGACCGCCATCAAGGAAGCCTCGCTTGACCGCGCCGCACCGTTCCTGATCTACCAGGAAAGCAACGTCATCATCCGCGCCATCCGCGACTACCTGCGCCAGGACATCGGCGAAGTGCTGATCGACAGCATCGACGCCCAGGAAGAAGCCCTGACCTTCATCCGCCAGGTGATGCCGCAGTACGCCAGCAAGATCAAGCTGTACGAAGACAGCGTGCCGCTGTTCAACCGCTTCCAGATCGAAAGCCAGATCGAAACCGCCTTCCAGCGCGTGGTCGACCTGCCGTCCGGCGGCTCGATCGTGATCGACCCGACCGAAGCACTGGTGTCCATCGACATCAACTCGGCGCGCGCCACCAAAGGCAGCGACATCGAAGAAACCGCCCTGCAGACCAACCTGGAAGCGGCTGAGGAAATCGCCCGCCAACTGCGCCTGCGTGACATCGGCGGCCTGATCGTCATCGACTTCATCGACATGACTCCAGCCAAGAACCAGCGCGCCGTCGAAGAAAAGGTGCGCGAGTGCCTCGAAGCCGACCGTGCACGCGTTCAGGTCGGGCGCATTTCGCGCTTCGGCCTGCTGGAAATGTCGCGTCAGCGCCTGCGCCCTTCGCTGGGTGAAAGCAGTGGCATCGTCTGCCCGCGCTGCAGCGGCACCGGCATCATCCGTGACGTCGAATCGCTGTCGCTGGCGATCCTGCGCCTGATCGAGGAAGAAGCCCTGAAGGACCGCACTGCCGAAGTGCGCGCCCAGGTGCCGATCCCGGTTGCCGCGTTCCTGCTCAACGAGAAACGCAACTCGATCACCAAGATCGAACTGCGCACCCGGGCACGTATCGTCATCCTGCCGAACGACCACCTGGAAACCCCGCATTTCGAAGTCCAGCGCCTGCGCGATGACAGCCCGGAAGCGCTGAACAGCCAGTCCAGCTACGAAATCGCTGCGACCGAAACCGAAGAAGTGCAACCCGCCGCCGCCACCCGCACCCTGGTTCGCCAGGAAGCTGCGGTCAAGACCGCTCCGGCCCGCGCCAACGCCCCCGTTCCTGCCCCGGAAGCGCCAGTCGCACCGACTGCACCGGTACACAGCATGCCTGAGCCAAGCCTGTTCAAGGGCCTGGTGAAGTCGCTGGTGAGCCTGTTCGCCGGCAAGGACGAACCGGCTGCTGCCGCCCCGGTAGTGACCGAGAAGCCTGCCACCGAGCGCCCGCAGCGCAACGAAGAACGCCGTAACGGTCGCCAGCAGAGCCGCAACCGCAACGGCCGTCGCGATGAAGACCGCAAGCCGCGCGAAGAGCGTGCCGAGCGCGCCCCGCGTGAAGAGCGCCAGCCACGCGAAGCCCGCGAAGAGACCTCCGCCCGCGAAGAACGTGCACCTCGCGCACCGCGCGAGGAGCGTCAACCGCGCGCACCGCGTGAAGATCGTCGCCCACGCGAAGATCGCGCAGAGCGCCCGGTACGTGAACTGCGTGAGCCGCTCGATGCTGCCACCCCGCCGTGCGTGAAGAACGCCCGGAGCGCGCACCGCGTGAAGAACGTCAGCCTCGCGAAGAACGCGCCCCACGTGAAGAACGTGCACCGCGCGAAGAGCGTGCGCCACGTGAAGAGCGCGCACCGCGCCCGCCACGTGAGGAGCGTCAGCCACGCCCGGCCGAAGCGGTCGAGGAAGTGACAGAAGAGCAACTGCCGAACGAAGAACTGCTGCAGGATGACAACCAGGAAGGCGCCGAAGGCGAACGTCCTCGTCGTCGCTCGCGCGGTCAGCGTCGTCGCAGCAACCGTCGCGAGCGTCAGCGTGATGCCAACGGCAACGTGGTAGAAGGCAGCGAAGACGGCGCCGAAGAAGGCACCGAACAAGCATCCGAGCAAGCCACCGAAGCCCGCAGCGAGAACACCGCTCAGCCATCGGTCGCCGAACTGGCTGCCGGCCTGGCCGTCACCGCCGCCGTTGCCACCAGCAACATCAGCGCTGATGCCGAGCACAGGCCAACGTTCAGGCCGAGCGCGCTACTGCCTCGGTTGACGACACGCCAGCAGTGGTAGCCGAAACGCCATTCGAGGCGGGTACTGTCGAGCCTGTGGCTGTTGAAGCCAGCGTCGAGCCAGTTGAAGCCGTGCAACAGCCTGCTGTCGAAACTGCCGTCGAAGAGGCTGTCGCAGCCCCTGCAGTCGAGCAACCTTTCGAGGCGCCCGTGCAAGCCGCCGAGCCGAGCCTTGAGCCTGAAGTCGAAGTGGTTCCGCAACCTGTCGAAGCCGCGGTGCAAGCGCCTGTTGAAGCCCCGGTTGAACCGCCTGTCGAAGCGCCTGTCGCCCAGGCACCGGCTCAAGCCGAGGTTGAAGCACCGGTCGCTGCCGAGCCTGTGATTGCCCTGCCGAGCGAGCCTGAAGCGCCGGTTGCGGTGGAGGCCGAGCCAGTCGTGGTCGCAGAGCCTGCACCGGTTGCCGAGGCTGAAGCACCGGCTGGCGAACCTGCAGAGGTTGAAGCACCGGTCGTCACCCTGGCCAACGGTCGCGCGCCCAACGACCCACGTGAAGTGCGTCGTCGCAAGCGCGAAGCTGAAGCGGCTGCCGCTGCAGCACGCGCCGAGCAAACCGAAGAAGAGCATAAACCGCTCGTCTGACGGCCATTAAAAAGCCCCGCCAGTGCAAACTGGCGGGGCTTTTTATTGCCTGTAGATCTTGTATTGGGCGGGTCAGTACAGATTAGGCTCCATCTCGAGCTCGACGCCGAAGCGCGCCAGCACATCGGCCTGGATCCGCTGTGCCAGTGCATACAGCTGACCACCACTGGCCTGTCCATAATTCACCAGCACCAGCGACTGCAGGCGGTGCACTCCAGCATCCCCTTCCCGAAAGCCCTTCCAGCCGGCCTGCTCGATCAACCACCCCGCCGCCAGCTTCACCTGGCCATCAGCCTGTGGATAACCCACCACGCCGGGGTGCGCATCACGCACCTGCGCAGCCAACTGCGCACTCACTACCGGGTTCTTGAAGAAGCTCCCGGCATTGCCCAGCTCGGCCGGGTCAGGCAGCTTCTCGCGACGGATACTGCAGATGGCATCACTGACGTTCTGCGCTGTCGGCTGCTCGATGCCCTGTTCGCTCAGGCGCTGACGCACCGGGCCGTAATCCAGGTGCAACTGCTGTGCACGACTGAGCGCAAAGCGCACACGCAGAATCAACCAGCGCCCCGGATTGCGCTTGAACAGGCTGTCCCGGTACGCAAAATCACACTGTTCAAGATCGAACGCATGCAACTGCCCGGTCTGGCGGTCCAGTGCGGTCAGGCCGGCGAACACGTCCTTGATCTCCACGCCGTAGGCGCCGATGTTCTGCATCGGCGCAGCCCCTACCGTGCCCGGAATCAGGCTGAGATTCTCGAGCCCAGCCAGGCCGTGGGCAAGCGTCCACTGCACGAACGGATGCCAGGGCTCACCCGCCTCGGCCTCGACCACCACGCGCTGGCCGTCATCTGACAGCACGCGCACGCCCGCACTGGCCATGCGCAGCACCAGCGCAGGAACATCAGCGGTCAGCAGCAGGTTGCTGCCCCCACCGATCACCAGCACCGGCAGCTGTCGCTCGGCCGCATGAGCCAGCAACTGACGTACCTCGTCGTCGTTGTGGGCCTGGGCAAAGTACTGCGCCTTCACCTCGATACCGAACGTGTTGTAGGGCTTGAGCGATACCTGCGACTGCACCTGCACGCTCATACCCGCCCCTTCAGCTCGACCACCAGACCACGGCATGCAGATTCGACAAGGTCCAGCACGCGATCGAAACCCGCTTCGCCGCCGTAGTACGGGTCGGGAACCTCATCCACTTCAGCGTCGAAGCGGCGCAGAAACAGGTCCAGCTCAGCCTTGCCGTTGGACGGCTGCAGGGCCTTGAGGTGCTCCAGGTTGCTGTTGTCCATGGCCAGGATCAGGTCGTAGCGGCCAAAGTCCTGTGGGCTCACCTGCTGCGCACGCTGCGCCGACAGGTCATAACCACGCTGCAACGCGGCACGCTGGGTACGGCTGTCGGGCGGCTTGCCCACATGCCAGTCACCCGTGCCCGCCGAGGCCACTTCAACCTGATCAGCCAGGCCCGCCAGGTGCAACTGATGGCGCAACACGCCCTCGGCCGTCGGCGAACGGCAGATATTGCCCAGGCACACGAACAGAACGCGCATCAGGCCTCCAGCAAGCGCCGTACGCGCTCCAGGTCTTCAGGGGTGTCTACGCCTACCGGCGGCGCCTGCAGCGCGTCGGCCACATGAATGCGCACGCCATTCCACAGCGCACGCAACTGCTCCAGCGCTTCGGTCTGCTCAAGCCAGCAAGGGCCCCAGCCGACGAAGTCCTGCAGGAAGCCGGCGCGGTACGCATACATGCCGATGTGCCGACGGTACGGCACACCGGCGGGCAACTGCTCGCGCCCGCGCGCGAACGCATCACGCGCCCACGGCAGCGGTGCCCGACTGAAAGTCAGGGCCAGGCCATTGCAATCGGCGGTCACCTTGACCGCATTGGGATTGAACAGCACGTCGACATCTTCGATCGGCTCGGCCAAGGTGGCAATCCCGGCTTCAGGGTGCGCTGCCAGGTTGGCGGCCACCTGGTCGATGATCACAGGCGGAATCAACGGTTCGTCGCCCTGCACATTGACCACGATGGCGTCATGCGCCAGCCCCAGCTGGGTGGCGACTTCGGCCAGGCGGTCAGTGCCCGACTCGTGGTCTTCACGGGTCAGCAACACCTCGGCACCAAACGCCTGGCAGGCGCTGACAATGCCTGGGTCATCGGTGGCGATCACAACCCGTGTGGCGCTGCTTTTGCGCGCCTGTTCCCACACGTGCTGCACCATCGGCTTGCCGGCGATCTCCAGCAGCGGCTTGCCGGGCAGGCGGGTAGAACGCAGGCGTGCGGGAATCACGACGGTGAAATCCAGGCTCATTTGTCCAGACGCTCGTCGTCAGTCAAGGTGCGCGCTTCGGTTTCCAGCATGACCGGGATGCCATCACGGATCGGGTAAGCCAGGCCGGCCCCCTTGCTGATCAGCTCGGTCTTGTCGGCGCTGAGCTTGAGCGGGCCTTTGGTGATCGGGCAAGCAAGGATGTCGAGCAATTTGGTGTCCATGAAAATGCCTCAGGCCTGTGGCCGGAAAAAGAAAAATGTCAGGGCCGGCACTGCCCCGGCAGCAAACGCGCCAGTTGCGCGTCGAGCCAGGCGGCAAAGGCCGGCGAAGGTACTGCATCGACCGCAAGATACCACCAGTCGTCAGCGGCGAAAGCACGGCATTTCACCGCATCCTTTTCAGTCATGATCAGCGGCAGCTGCGGGCTGAAGCTCAAGGCCTGGGCGCTGTATACCGCATGGTCGGCAAACGCGTGCGGCAGCGGCTGCCAGCCCAGCCCCTGCAAGGTATTGAAGAACCGTTGCGGGTTGCCGATCCCGGCCACCGCGTGCAGCGCCTGCCCCTGCGCAAAGTGGTCGAGGCCACGGCGCTCACCACTGCGCAGGTTGACCAGCGCCGTGGGCGCCAGTGTAAAGGCAAAGCCGTCGTCACGGTCGGCCGCGCGCCGTTGAACAGCACCGCATCCACCTCGTTCAAGCGCTCGACCGGCTCACGCAATGGGCCGGCCGGCAGGCAACGACGATTGCCCAGGCCACGGGCGGCATCGATCAGCACCAGCTCCAGGTCACGCGCCAGGCGGTAGTGCTGCATGCCGTCGTCGCACAGGATCAGGTCCAACGGCTCGGCGTCGAGCAGGGCACGCACCGCCTGCCCGCGGTCAGGGTCGATCATCAGCGCCACGCCGGTGCGCTGCACGATCAGCAAGGGTTCGTCGCCTGCCTGCTCGGCCGATTGATCGGCGCGCACACGCCAGGGCAACTGTGGCGGCGTGGCGCCATAGCCACGGCTGACCACCCCTACACGCAGGCCTCGTTGGCGGCAGTGCTCGATCAGAAACAGAATCAGCGGGGTCTTGCCGGTACCGCCCACCGTGATGTTGCCTACCACCAGCACCGGGACCGGTGCGCGGTAGATCTTGCCCTGCCCGGCCAGGAAGCGCTCGCGCTTGCCCCGCACGACCCGGCGGTAAAGGGCTTCGAGCGGACGCAGCAGCAGCAATGCCGGATGGCCGGCATACCAGGCCTGCAGCAAGCGATCGGCAAACGCCATCAGGGTGCCTCCGGCGCGGCCTCGACCGTGGTCATGCGCAACTGGCTGAAACCGAGTTTGCCCGCCGCGTCCATGGCCGTGACCACCGCCTGGTGCGGGGTCTTGCCGTCGGCACTGATTGACAACGGCATCTTGGTGTCACCCTGGGACTCTTTCTGCATGGCCTCGGTCAACGTGCCCAGGTCGCTCTTGGGCAACAGGTGGTTGTTGACCGAGTAGACGCCTTCGGCACTGATGGTGACTTCCAACTGCTTGAGTTCGCTGTCCGGCGCCGGCGCACCACTAACGGCCTCGGGCAGTTCGACGCGCAACTGGGTCTCGCGGGTGAAGGTGGTGGTCACCACGAAAAACAGCAGCAGAATGAACACCACGTCGATCAGCGATGCCAGGTTGATGTCCACGGTCTCGCGTGGCTTGCGCCGGAATTTCACGCTTTGGCCTCGCTCAGGTCGACGTCGCGGTCGCCCTGCACAACCTCCACCAGCTTGATCGCTTCCTGCTCCATGCCGACCACCAGTTCATCGATGCGCCGTTGCAGGAAACGATGGAAGAACACCGCCGGGATACCCACCATCAAACCCGCCGCGGTGGTGATCAGTGCCTTGGAAATACCGCCGGCCAACACCGAAGCGTTGGTGGTCATGCCAGACCCCGTGAAGGCACTGAAAATGTCGATCATGCCCAGCACCGTCCCCAGCAGGCCGAGCAACGGTGCCATTGCCGCGATGGTGCCCAGTGCGTTGATGTAACGTTCCAGTTCATGGATGACACGCGCGGCGGCCTCTTCGATGCATTCCTTCATGATCTCGCGACCATGTCGGGAGTTGGCCAGGCCCGCAGCCAGGATCTCGCCCAGGGGTGAATCGGCACGCAGGCCTTGAGCTTTTCGCTGTTGAGCTGCTTGTCCTTGATCCAGCGCCATACCTGCCCGAGCAGGTGCGGCGGGGTTACGCGGCTGGCGCGCAGGGTCCACAGGCGCTCGGCGACGATAGCCATGGCAGCGATGGAACTCAGAATGATCGGCAGCATCATCCAACCACCGGACTTGACCAATTCCCACACAGTAAGGACCCCCTCGAAAAAGTCCGCCACTTTACCATAGGGGGCCACAACGCCGAACAACGTCATGTCGGTTCACGCCAGAAGCGCCGCTGACTGCGCTGCCCGAGCGCTTCGCCGAAACGCCCCAGCAGCAGCCGCACGGCCCCCTGCACGGCACTGTCATGCACGCGGATACCCAGCGCCTGATAGCGTGCCACCACTTGCGGGTGCGGGTGACCAAAGGCGTTGTGCGCCCCCGCGAAATCAGCACCCCACGCGGCTGGGTATGCTCCACAAAGGCCTGGCTGGAGGAGGTTCGGCTGCCATGGTGCGGGGCCTGCAACCAGTCCACCCGGCCCGCCATGGGCCCACGCAACCAGGCACGCTCGGCACGCGCATCGATATCGCCGGTCAGCAGCAAGGTCTCGCCACCCGCCTCCACGCGCAGCACGCAGGAGCGCTGGTTGCTGTCCCCCGCATCGCGCCACTGCCACAGGCTGAAGTGCACGCCATCCCACTGCCAGCGCTCGCCGCTGGTGCACGCTTGCGCTCGCAACGACCTCGGCGCGTCGGCGGCTTCGCCTGCGACCACCCGCGCGACCGGCAAGCCTCGCTGCACGGCCAGCGCACCACCGGCATGGTCCGCATGCGCGTGGCTGAGCAGCATCAGGTCCAGGCCGCGCACGCCCAGCGCGTGCAAGGTGGGTACCACCACCCGCTCGCCGAGGTCGCTGCCGCCCATGGCAGGCCCGGCGTCGTAGAGCATCGCGTGCTGGCGCGTGCGCAAGAGAAAGGCCTGGCCCTGGCCCACGTCCAGTTGCCAGACCTCCAGTTGGCCGGCAGGCAGCTCGGCGCGTGGCGCATGCACCGCCATCAGCAACAAGGGCCAGCCCAGCAGGCGCATCGGCAGGCCGCTTGGCAGCAAGACCAGTACGGCGCCGATGCATACCAGCAGCCACGCCCATACCGGCAACGCCGCAGGTATCCAGGCCGCCTGCCACTGCGCAAGCAGCGCCAGCAGCCAGAACAATCCTGCCAGTGCCGCACCCGCCAGCCACAGCAGCCCCGCGCCCAGCAGCGGCACCGGCAACAGCAGCGTACCGGTCAACGCCAGGGGCAGCACGGCCAGGCTCACCCAGGGTACCGCCAGTAGATTGGCCAGCGGCCCCGAAAGACTTACCGGCAGCCCCAGCACCAGCAACACCGGCAGCAAACCGATGGCGATCAACCCTTGCGCCCGCCCCCATGCTCGCCAGGGACTCCAGGCACCCAGCCGGCCACTGAAAATGAACGTCAGCACTGCCACTGCCGTGAACGACAACCAGAAACCGGGCTGCAAGCTGGCCAGTGGCTCGACCAGCAACACCCCGTTGAGTGCCAGCAGCAGCGGCACGCCCACGCCAAGATGCCGAAAGCGCAGGCGCCACAACAGCACCACCGCCAACATGATGCACGCGCGTCGCACCGGCACCTGGAACCCCGCCAGCAGGCCATAGGACAAGGCCGCCGCGAAGGCCAGGCCACACGCCCATGGCAGCCAGGGCAAGGCCCGCGGCCACAGCCCCCAGCGGGCCAGCCCGGCCACCAGCGCATACACCAGGCCGGCCAACAGCCCGATATGCTGACCGGAGATCACCAGCAAGTGCACCGTACCGGTCGCCTGCAGGATCTGCCAGTCGTGGCGCGCCAGCGCGGCGCCATCCCCCAGCACCAGCGCGGCCAGGGCATTTTCACGCCCGCGGGCGTCCACCGCGAGCAGGCGCTGGCGTACGCTGTCGCGCCAGGCATACGCAGCCGGTGCCAAGCGCTCGCCCGCCTTCACGCTGCCGGTGGCACCGATGCGCCGAGCCAGCAAGGCGGCTTCCTGATCGGGGCCATGCGGGTTGAGCAGGCCGGCCGGACGCTGCAGCTGCACGGCCAGGCGCCAGCGCTCGCCACTGCGTACCGCCGGCCCGCCAAACCAGCTCAGGCTGATACGGCGTGGCAACGTCGCACGGCGTGAAGCGGCATCGGCCAACTCGAACCGCACCGCACGCTCACCCTGCTGCCGCCAGGCCACCCACCCGCCCTCCAACCACGAGGGTCACGCCCTCCAGGTGCGGGCTGAGGCGATCATCCAGCGCCCACTGTGCCGACACGCATGCCCAGGCGAACCCCAGCAGGAACAGGCCGGGCACAGTGCAGCGGCGCAGCAGACAAAGTGCACCCACGCTGGCAATGGCAGCCAACAGGCCGACCGACGGCAAAACCGGTAATACCCTCAGGCACAGCAATCCGAGGGCAAGCGCCAACATCCCTGTGCGCATGCGTTGCAGCTCCCGAGCAATCTTCCCCCTCAGGCTTAGATCAATCAGGCTGGCAACTCGCTTATTAATTGTCACAAAGTCTGAATTGGCGCTGTTTAGAATCCGTGCATACTGGCCACCTTCAGAGCGCCGAGACCCCACATGCCGCGTCGACTTTTCAAACGCTACATCCCCGATCCGACGAGCATTCGGGAACACAAATCCTTACGCTTTCTCGGCCGGCTGCTGCACGACCCCAATCTCTGGCACCTGAACCGCCATTCGGTGGCGCGGGCGATGGCTGTCGGGCTGTTCGCCGCGTTCATCCCCATCCCCATGCAGATGCTGCTGGCCGCCAGCCTGGCGATCCTGGTGCGCGGCAACATGCCGATCGCCGTCAGCCTGGTGTGGCTGACCAACCCGTTCACCATGCCACCGGTGTTCTATTGCACCTACCAGATGGGCGCATGGCTGATGCAGATACCGCCGCGCACGCTGCCCGAAGAACTGACCTTCGAGTGGATCACCGACCAGTTGTCAACGCTGTGGCAGCCGTTCCTGCTGGGCTCGGTGGTGTGCGGGGTGCTGCTGGGGGCGCTGGCCTACTGCCTGACCATGCTCTATTGGCGCTGGTGGGTAGGCAGGCAGTGGCGCAGACGCAAGCACAAGTCAGCTGCGCATTCCTCGCCCACTGACCAGTAGGCGGATGCAGCCCAGATAGAGTACCGCCGTGGCCACCAGCATGAAGGTGATGGCAACGCCGATGCGGATATCCGACACCCCGAGGATGCCGTAGCGGAACGAGTTGACCATGTGCAGCACCGGGTTGGCCATTGACACGGTCTGCCAGAACGGCGGCAACAACGTGATCGAATAGAACACGCCGCCCAGGTAGGTCAGCGGGGTCAGCACGAAAGTCGGGATGATCGAAATATCATCGAAGTTGCGTGCAAATACCGCATTGATAAAGCCCAGCAGTGAAAAGATCGTGGCCGTCAGCAGCACCACGAGCACCGTCACGCCCAGGTGATGCACCTGCAAGTGGGTGAAGAACAGCGACAGCAAGGTCACGATCACGCCCACCGCCAGCCCGCGCAGCACGCCGCCCAGGGTGTAGCCGATGAGGATGGTGTGCGGCGACACCGGCGATACCATCAGCTCTTCGATCGAGCGCTGGAACTTGCTGCCGAAGAAGCTCGATACCACATTGCCGTAGGAGTTGGTGATCACCGACATCATGATCAGCCCCGGCACGATGTACTCCATGTAGGTGAAACCGCCCATGTCGCCGATCTGGCGGCCGATGAGGTTCCCGAAGATCACGAAGTACAGCACCATGGTGATGGCCGGGGGCAGCAGGGTCTGCGGCCAGATCCGGGTAAAACGACGTACTTCGCGGTAGACGATGGTGTTGAGGGCGACCAGATTGCGCGCAGCTCCGAACTCATACCGCCACCTTCGCCAGGTTTTTTTCCACCAGGGACACGAACAGCTCCTCGAGACGATTGGTCTTGTTGCGCAGGCTCTGCACCTCGATGTTCTGCAAGGCCAGTTGGCCAAACAGCGCGGTGATGCCTACCTCCTTGTCTACCTGCACTTCCAGGGTATGCGGGGTGATCAGCCGGCACGGATAGCCGCTCAGTTGCGGCGCTTGCGCCAGGTCATGCTTGAGGTCCAGCAGGAACGTCTCGACGTGCAGCGTACCGAGCAGCTTGCGCATGCTGGTGTTCTCGACAATGGTGCCGTGGTCGATGATGCCGATGTGACGACACAGTTGCTCGGCTTCTTCCAGGTAGTGGGTGGTCAGAATGATGGTGATGCCTTTCTGGTTGAGCTCGGTCAGAAAGCTCCACATCGAACGACGCAGCTCGATATCGACACCGGCAGTCGGCTCATCGAGGATCAGCAGGCGCGGCTCGTGGATCAGCGCACGGGCAATCATCAGCCGGCGCTTCATGCCGCCCGACAGCGACCGCGACGGCACATCGCGCTTGTCCCACAGGCCCAGCTGGGTCAGGTATTGTTCGGCGCGCTCCTTGGCCACCTTCATCGGGATACCGTAGTAACCGGCCTGGGTCACCACGATGTCGAAGGTTTTCTCGAACTGGTTGAAATTGAATTCCTGGGGCACCACGCCGATGCTGCGCTTGAGCGCGGCCGGCTCGCGGTCCAGGTCGTGGCCGAAGATATTCACCGTGCCACTGGTCTTGTTCACCAGGGTCGAAAGAATGCCGATGGTGGTGGATTTGCCGGCGCCGTTGGGGCCGAGCAAGGCGAAGAAATCACCTTCGGCGACGTCCAGGTCGATGCCCTTGAGGGCCTGGAAGCCATTGCCGTAGGTCTTGGTTAGCTGCCGAATGGACAGAGCAGAACTCATAGCGGGTCTACGCACCAGTTGGAAGGTTCACGAATCAGGCGGTCAATCACGGTCGACCGCGGCGAATGTGGCCATGGTGCTTGCCCAGGCCACGCAAGTACAGTGAAGTGTATCGATAGTAACTATCAGCTACGACGTTAGGTCAGCGCGGTCATGACCGCGGCCTGATACGCAGGGCGCTGGCGCAGACGCTCGTACCAGGCGCGCAGATGGCGCATCTCGGGGCGCTCGATCGGCATTTCGAACCAGGCGTAGACGAAACAGCCCAGCGGAATGTCGCCCATGCCGGCGTCCTCCCCCGACAGGTAGGGCTGGGCAGCCAACGCCTGGTCAGCGATCGACAGCAGCTCGGCGCACTGTTTGTGCGCGGCGTTGATCTGCACCCAGTCCTGCTGCTCGGCGGGCGTGCGCAACACCCCCCAGAACAGCGGGCGAAACGGCACGGCCAGCGACGAGGTAGTCCAGTCCATCCACTTGTCGGCCTGGGCCCGCGCCACTGGGTCAGCCGGATACCACGGGGTATCTGCGCCATAGCGCGCGCCCAGGTAGCGCACGATGCTGTTGGACTCCCACAGCACCAGTGCGCCGTCTTCGATCATCGGCACCCGGCCGTTGGGATTCAATGCGCGATACTGCGGCTGGTCAACCAGGCCAAACTCGCCACCGGCATCGATGGACTGGTAGTCCAGGCCCAGTTCCTGGGCACACCACAACACTTTCCGCACATTGGACGAGTTCTTGCGTCCCCAGATCTTCAGCATGACGACTCCTGATGAGTGCAGTGGATGGCCAGTCTACCCCAACCGTACGCATGAACGATCACTGTGCGCCCGGCTCGATTGCAACGAACTTCCGGGCGTCATGTCCTGTCACTGTTCAGATGGGTTGTTTGGCACAAGCGGTCTAAGCTCTGTCGGATGGCTATTTCTGGAGTTTCACGGAGGAAAGCATATGTTGCTGTTGTGGTTAGTGGTCCTCGTCATCGGCATCGCCTACCTGGCGCACCGGCGCGTGGCGGCCCTGCCGGCCATGGGCATCGTCGCCGCCTACCTGTTGGCAATGGGGCTGTTCAGCCATGCGCCGGGGTGGCTGCTGACGGTATTGTGGCTGCTGCTGGCGGCCACGGCGGCGCCCCTGCTGCTGCCCGACCTGCGCCGCAGCTGGCTGACGGCGCCCCTGTTCGGCTGGTTCCAGCGCACCCTGCCGCCCATGTCACAGACCGAGCGCGAGGCCATCGATGCCGGCACGGTGTGGTGGGATGGCCAACTGTTCAGTGGCCGCCCCGACTGGAACACGCTGCTGGCCTACCCCAAGGTCCAGCTGACAGACGAAGAGCAGGCGTTTCTCGATGGCCCCACCGAGGCGCTGTGCGCCATGGTCAGCGACTGGCAGATCGGCCAGGACATGGACCTTCCGCCCGAGGCCTGGGCGCACATCAAGCAGCATGGCTTCTTCGCCCTGATCATCCCCAAGGCGTATGGCGGCAAGGGTTTTTCAGCCTATGCCCACTCGCAGGTCGCCATGAAGCTGGCCACCCGCAGCGGCGACCTGGCGTCCACCGTGATGGTGCCCAACTCCCTCGGCCCGGCCGAGCTGCTGCTGCACTACGGCACCGATGAACAACGCAATCACTACCTGCCGCGCCTGGCGCGTGGCGACGACATCCCCTGCTTCGCACTGACCGGCCCGCTGGCGGGCTCCGACGCAGGCGCCATGCCGGACACCGGCATCATCTGCAAGGGCCAGTGGCAAGGGGAAGAGGTGCTTGGCCTGCGCCTGAACTGGGAGAAGCGCTACATCACTCTCGGGCCGGTGGCCACCCTGCTCGGCCTGGCTTTCAAGGCGTACGACCCCGACCACCTGCTGGGTGAAGAGGAAGCATTGGGTATCAGCCTGGCGCTGATCCCCACCGACACCCCCGGCGTCGAGATCGGCCAGCGCCACCTGCCACTGGGCGCCGCCTTCATGAACGGCCCCAACAGCGGCAAGGACGTGTTCATCCCGCTGGACTTCCTCATCGGCGGCCAGGCCATGCTCGGCAAGGGCTGGATGATGCTGATGAACTGCCTGTCGGTGGGCCGTTCGATCTCGCTGCCTGCCGTCGGCACTGGCGCCGCCAAGTACACCAGCCTGGTGACGGGCCAGTACGCGCACATCCGCGAACAGTTCAATGTGCCCCTGGCCGCCTTCGAGGGTATCCAGGAATCGCTCGCACGCATCGGCGGCAACGCCTGGCTGATGGACAGCGCACGCCAGCTCACTGCCAACGCCGTCGACCTGGGGGAAAAACCTTCGGTGCTGTCCGCCATTCTCAAGTACCACCTCACCGAGCGCGGGCGCGAATGCATCCAGCACGCCATGGACGTGCACGGCGGCAAGGGCATCATCATGGGCCCCAACAACTACCTGGGGCGCAGTTGGCAGGGCGCGCCGATCTTCATCACCGTGGAAGGCGCCAACATCCTCTCGCGCAACCTGATGATCTTTGGCCAGGGGGCGATCCGCTGCCATCCCTTCGTGCTCAAGGAAATGGCCCTGGCCGGCCGCGAGGATCACGACCAGGCGCTCAAGGAGTTCGACGCGCTGCTGCTTCGGCACGTCGGCTTTGCCGTGGGCAATGCGGCCAGCACCCTGGTGCTGGGCCTGGGCCTGGGGCACTTCGAGAAAGCGCCGGGCGATGCCCTGAGCCAGGGTTACTTCCGCGCCCTCAATCGCCAGGCAGCGGCCTTCGCCTTGCTCGCAGACCTGTGCATGATGCTGCTGGGCGGCGAACTGAAGCGCCGCGAGCGCCTGTCGGCGCGCCTGGGCGATGTGCTGAGCAACCTGTACCTTGGCTCGGCGGCACTCAAGCGCTACCACGACCAGAACTCGCCCGATTACCTGCAACCACTGCTGCGCTGGGCAATGGAAGAGAGCCTGGGGCAAGCCGAGAAGGCGTTGGACCGCCTGCTCGAGAACTTCCCGAACCGCTTCCTGGGCGCCGCATTGCGCGTGCTGGTCTTCCCCTTCGGGCGCCGCCATACCGGCCCCTCCGACGCGCTGGATGCCGAGGTCGCCGGCCTGCTGGGGCGTGCCAAAGGAGACCCCGCACTGGAAGAACTGCTTGCCGGCTGCTATCGCCCGACTGATGCCAATGACCCGGTCGGTGCGCTGCAACAGGCCAGCGACCTGCTTGTCGCCTGCGCACCGCTGCACAAGAAGCTTCATCAGGCGCACAAGGGCGGGCAACTGGCCCCCGCGCCGGGCCAGTCACTGATTGATGCGGCGCTCCAGGCCAATGTACTGCAGCCAGGCGAAGCGCAAAGCCTGCACGAGGCCGAAGCTGCACGGCGTCAGGTAATCGATGTGGATGCCTTCAGCAAGGAAGAGCTGCTGCCAGCGGAGGGCAAGGTGCGCTGAACGTCGATCAGCCGGGACATCAGGCGCAGGGAGCCGTATACTCGCGCGCCTGTTTTTTGCTCTAGAGGATCGCCAGCATGGCTACCGCCACCGCTCAACTGGAATACCATCTCGCCCTGCTCACCCACCTGCGCACGATCCTGGCCGCGCTGGGTGAGGCCGAGCAGGTGCCGGAAGAAAGCCACGCGCTGTTCCTGGAGCGCTTCGACGACCTGATGCAGCAACTGCCCGTCGACCCGGAAAGCAAGTACCTGGGCCAGGACCTGATCTGCCAGGTCATCCAGCGCTACCCACAGATCGCCCACCTGATCCCTCGCGACCTGCTGTGGTTCTTCGGTGGTGACTGCCTGCATTACATGCCCGACGAGGAACTGGACCTGTACCAGGAACTGGAGGAGCGTCGTTTTGAAGCAGAAGAGAACGATGAGCCCTTCGACTGGAACCACGAAAAGCAATTGCTGAGCATGTCGGGTGACGACAGCAAGCACTGACACCTTGCCCAAGGGGCCCATTACGGGCCCTTGTTGCACATGAGGTCTAGAAGTAAAGATACATCCCGGTTCCATGTTCAAGCGCAATGTCGACCTGCGACCGGAGCCTGAACAGTGCATCGACCGATGAATGCTCCACCATGCAGGCGTGCACCAGCCCCCTGAGCAGCTCAAGCCGCCCCCTACCCAGCACGGCTTCGTCCTCGTAGCTATCGATATTTACCCCAAGTACGCTATTGGCCTGGCTGAAAATACCTGTGTGCCAGAGTGCCGCGAACTCATCGTCATCCAATTGAATTTCTGAAAGGTCACCGGCCACACAAGCATCGATATTCAGGCGATGCATGGCAGCCTGGCTCAACGGCACAGAAATGACGTACATATCGATCTCAACGCTGCACCCTGATGTTGGAAAGGCGCCAATGCGTCTACCCCTGCCGAAGCACGCCGTCTGCCTCCAGCAATGCGTCGATCACTGCAACCAGCTTCTCGGTAGGGCTGAGCTGCTCACTGCGCTCGGGCAACTCGTCAGGACGCACAACTGCCTGAAGATCGATCGAGGACAACGCCTGGCCAAGCAGCTCGGCAGAGGCCACCTCTGTCGCAATGCCCATCTGACCATAGGGTGCATCCGGGGTGAACATGGACCCTTTGACCGAAAGCACGGCACGCCCCGCCAAACAGGCTTCAAGCCCCACGGTGGAGGTCGCAACGACGACAACATCCACCGCATGCAACAACGTCGCCAGATCCTCACTGGAGGGGCTCAACTCAACACGCCCCTGGCCTGCCTGGAATTCGACACGCTCACTGGGGTGGTAACGCACCACCAGCCGGTACTGCTCATGAGCCGAGACAAACTCGCGCAGGCTTGCCTCGATTCGACGCGGAAAGGTCGGATCGCCTGCAAGTGCCGTAAACGGATGGCGCTCGGGCTCCACCTGCGAAGCCCAGAGCACCACCGTCTCGGCCGTACCCCAGCCCTTGGCAGCGCGCAAGGCGCGGCCGGCTTCACGTACCTCCGGCTGCTGCAAGCGCTCGAATGCCGGATTGCCGGTGACCACCACGCTATCAGCACGACAACCTTGCGCGACGAACATATCCCTCACCTGTTCGTTCAACACGCAGATTCGGCTTGCATAGCCAGGTGTCCTTATCCACTGGATCTCCTGCATTGCAAAAAGATCCACTGCGCAGATCGATGCAATACCCAGCTCACCGGCAGCCTGCAGAGCGGCCTGCTCACTGCGCGGCGAGTTGGTCGCCATGACCAGCGAGGGACGCAGCTCTGCGAACCAGCGCTTGAACATCGCGACGGGGCAGAATGCCTGCCGTCCCTTCTCGGCGAACAGCCGTGCCGCGTCTTCAGGGCCGTGCTCTTCGACCAGCTCCCGGTAATTGAGCCCCATGTAGGCAATCGACTCTTCCAGCGGCACCGCTCCCCCAGGGGCCAGCTCGCGGGTCAGTTGCCGACCCCACTCGGCAACCTCGGTTCTGCCGGCCTCCGGCAAATGCCTGTAGCCGATGCACGGTATGCCAACACGCTCCAGGTACGCACCGGCCGTGGTCAACGCAAGAAACACGACAGCGTGGCCACGCTGCAGCAGGCTGCGTGCTACGGGGGCCAACATGGCGACATGTCCGCCGCCATAAGCAACCAGCACCACCGGCATACGCGCGGCTGGCGATGGGATGCACGCTAAAGGCTCATTACCAGTCATCCAGCAATACTCACGTTGCCTGTTCCCTCATCCTGTTTCGGGGCGTCGGCCGACGCGCAGAAAAACGTTCACGTGCATGGGAAAACCACTAGCAGTGTTTTTGCCAGTGGCTCAAGGCAATCAGGGCACGCAGCTCACGCGTTCGGTTTTCTTCACCTGAAATGTGGGCGTCATTCATACGCGCCATCGCGTCCTGATCGAACACCTCGGCCGGCATGTTCTGACGACAGTAATCCGCCTTGGTCGTCTTGAACCACTCGCCTACCGGAACCGTAAACATCTGTTTTTTCCGATACGCCAGGTTGTCGCCGATCAAAGGCGCCACCGCCTTCTTGTAGAGGTACTTGGTGACACCGTCCTTGAGCTTCAGCGAGCCAGGCATGCGGAACGCAAACTCCATCATGCGATAGTCCAGAAACGGTGTACGTGCCTCCAACGATACGGCCATGCCCATGCGATCTGGCTTGACCAGGTTGTTGCCAGACAACAACAGCTGCATGTCCAGGTACAAGGCCTGGTTGATACGATCCTGATGAGCAACCGCCTTGAAGTAAGGGGCGGCCACGTCAAACGAGTCCAACCGGTCCAGACGGCGCGCACGTTCAGGCGTATAGAGCGCCTGCTTGCCCTGATGCGTGAACAGCGAAATGCTGTCGAAATACTTGCGCTGGAACTCTTCGTCGCTCCACGTTGCCACTTCAGGCCTGGCAAAGAAGTCGCGGTGCTTGTCATAGCCCGCAAACAGCTCATCACCGCCATCACCGGTCAGAACGACCTTGACGTGCGCGGCAGCCAAGGCCGAAACCCGATACGTCGGCAGGAACGATACATCGCCGTGGGGCTGGTCGCAGTGGTAGGTAGCCATCGGCCACAAGTCCAGCATGTCAGGCTCAACGCGCTCCATCACATGCTGTGCGCCGAAACGCTGGGCGGCTTCCTCGGCATAGGCCGACTCGTCGTAGCGCGGATCGTCGAAACCGATGCAGAAGGTCTTTACCGGCTCGTTCATGTGCCGAGCCATCAGGCCCACGATAGTGCTTGAATCCACCCCGCCAGAGAGGAATGCCCCGAACGGCACGTCGCAACGCAGACGCAGACGCACGGCATCATCGAGAATGGTGTTGAACTCTTCGATCCATTCCTCTTCACTACGCCCGTGAACCGGCTCAATGGCCGCCAGGTCCCACCAGCAGGATACCTGCGCACCTTCGCGCGTGACCTTCATCAGGTGCCCCGGCATGAGGTGACGCACACCCTGATACAAGGTGAAGGGTGCAGGTACATAGTTGAATGTCAGGTAGTGATGAAGTGCCTCCTCATCCATCGGTGGATGAGGGATGCCGGCCTTGAGAATGGACTTTATTTCCGACGCAAACGTCAGTTGGCTACCATCATCGTGCACGTACAGAGGCTTGACGCCGATTCTGTCACGTACAAGGTACATGGCCTGCTCTCGCGCATCGTAGATCGAGATGGCAAACATGCCGTTGAGCTTGCTGACGAACGATATGCCGTCACGCTCGTAAAGCCGCAACAGCACCTCGGTATCTGAGTGTGTGCGACAGGCATGGGCAGTACCTGCGAGTTCCTGCGCCAACTCCAGGTGATTGAATATTTCACCATTCTGCACAACGACGACGTTGCCATCATCTGAAACAAAAGGTTGATGGCCGCCCGCCAGATCAATGATTGAAAGACGCTGATTGCCCAAAGCCAACCCCGGCGCACTGAACACACCCTGGTCATCTGGCCCGCGATGGCGGATCGTCTCCCCCATGGCGCGTACGGTATCCAAGGCCAACGACTGACCCTGACGATGAAAATATCCAAAAATACCGCACATTTCAGTTGCCGCCTTTTCCGAAAACCTGTTTGAACGTCATCGCGATAATTTCGAGATCCTTCATCAACGACGCTTGCTGGGCATACTGCAGGTCCAGTTGCTTTCGCTGCTGCTCGGTCGCAGCCGAACGAAGTGTTGCCTGCGCGAGCCCCGTGATACCTGGACGAACACTATGTCGAATACGCCATTCCTGCTCGGTATACAGCGTTCGCTGCGCGGGTACGTCCGGGCGCGGCCCGACCACGCTCATATGGCCGAGCAACACATTGAACAGTTGCGGCAACTCATCCAGGCTGGTGCGCCGGATGAACCGACCTACACGGGTGATGCGCGGATCACCTTCGGCAGTGGAGTACCCCCCCAGGCTTTCGGCATTGAGCACCATGCTGCGGAACTTATAAATGAAGAACTCGCGCCCTGCGCGCCCTACTCGACGCTGCTTGAACAACACAGGCCCGAAGTCGGAAAAATAGATGAGCGCAGCGACTCCAATCAACACAGGAGACAGCACTACGATCGCTCCGGCGGCGCAGAGCATGTCGAACAGTCTTTTCACGTTATTCCTCACGCCGGTTAACAGAGCGCAACACCAATAGACCCGCAGCCACAGCGCCAGCAAATACCACGCCGGCAAGCAGCACACGCCAGAAATCAACAGGGCCGGGCAGAAACGCTGCCAGCGGCTTGAGCACAAAGGTGTCGCCCGCCTTTCCCACCACTACGACACTGCCTATCACCAGCAGGTACAGCAAAACCGTGGACAGCTGTGCGCGGCCCAACCGCAAGCGCTTGCCTGCGACTGCACTCATGAGGCTGACTGCCAGAATGAGATGAAACAGCGGCAGTGCCCACATGAGCACGGTGGGTTCGCCCATCAGCAGGCCAGGAAGGCACAGCAGAGGAAACGCCAGCATGACCAGCACCGTGCGGCGCAGCACGACCCCCGGCAGCCTGCGGGCGTTAAGCGCCGCGGACGCGAGGCTGGCGATGCCAACCCACGGCACACTGAGCAAGGCGATCTGGGTCAACGCGGTAATGTGTGCCTGCCCTTCGCTGCTGCCCCCCCCGGAACCAAAAAGAATGGCCACTACGGCATCGACAAACGGCCAGCCGCACAGCACGACCACGATCGAAAGCATCAGCGAGCGCTGCAAGCCCAACCTCAGAAGCCCCTCGAATGCTGTCGCATCGTTCTGCTGATGCGCCTGACTGAGTCGTGGAAATGCAACCGTTGCGAGCGTGGTGATCAAAATGCCGAGCGGCAGTTCAACCAGCTTGATTGCATAGTTGAAGGCTGCCAACTCCCCCTTGCCCAACCAGGACGCACCAGCCCGCAAGGCGACCGGCACCAGTATAAGCAAAGAGGCGGAGGCCAGCCCGGCCACGAACCCCTGAAGCAATCGGCGATCAAGCAGCCAGCCCTGGTGCGGTTGCGTTTGCGGCGGCGTGCTCGCACGCAGGGCCCCCCACTGGCTGAACCAACGCAGCAAAGCGCCCGACAATATGCCCAGGCACAACCAGGCAAGGTAGCCCTGCGCCCCGATCATCGCCACCAGCAGTGCAGCGATGACACACAGGTTGAAAACAAGCGTGCCGCACCCGGCCACGAAAAAGCGCTCACGCGCATTGAGCGCGGCAGTACTTACCCCTGATAGTGCCGCAAAGGGAATGGCTGCAGCGATGGCATACAGCATCCAGCCGTCCAACCATCGCGCAGCGCCCTCAAGCCCCGGCGCGAACAACCACAGCCAAATCGAGGGCAGCAGCGCAAAACACAGGCCAAACACCGCAAAGATTGAACCCAATGTCAGCGATGCCTGCCGGAAAAGGGCTGCGGCCTGGGCAGGGCTTGCCGCACGCATCGCGGGCACCAGCGCGACGCCAATTCCCCCCGAAAGCAGAAGATTGACCAACAGGTCGGGCACTGTCAGCAGTACGATCGCGATATCTGCCTGTTCGGACAATCCCAGCGATGATGCCAGCAACACCTCGCGCCCGAAGCCCGCCAAACGTCCGGCCATCAAGGCCACACTCAGCAACAAGCCAGCACCGAGCAAGCTACGCCGCCCCTGTGTGGTCATTCAGTCACTCGCCCTTCGCCCTTTTCCCTGCGCACACGCAGGGATTTCACGATGGCCTGCACGCTCGCACGCACCTCACTGTGAGCCGCCTGCAGGAGCACCGGCGCAGCATGTAGGTAATGCTCATACACCTGGCTCAATTTGCGCACTTCACCCGGAAAATCCATCTGCGCCTGGATCTGCTCCGGCGAGGACGAGCCGCCATGGAAGGTTCTGGAAAGAATCGCGGCAGTGGAGCCGAGCCGAGCGTGCTCGGCCATCAACAGCTCGGCGGGCAACATGCCCTCACCCACGCGCGCGATACCGCCAATGCCGAAGGGGACGCCCGCTTCGCGCAAAATCGCAGCCAGCTCATCCACCGTGCCATTGACCAAGAGCTCGAACATGAAATCCAAGCCCTGCTCCAGGTGAAAATCGTTCAAGCCGATATGAACTTCATCCACGCCAGGGACTTGCACGCACTCGAGTAGCGAGTTTGCGGCACCGACCGTCTCGACCAGCAGGCTGCAGCGCGCACGCCCGCCCACACCCTGGGTGAATATTCGAACTTCATCCGCATTGCGGAACATGGGCAACATCAGGATATCGGCCCCAGCTTCGATGGCCTTGTCGATTTCGGCCTGGGTGCCCTCATGAATCGGATTGATGCGCACCAGCAACCGCCCTGGTGGCACCGCGGACCTGACGTGACGAACGTCATCAAGCGTGTGCCTGCTGATCACCGTGCTCAGGTGCCCCTGACGGGCTTCCTTACCTAGAATTTCCGTATCCACGAAAATACGGTCGACACCGTTCTGGATAGCAAAACGTGCCATCTCTGGAGAGTTGGTAATCATGAGAAGCTTCATCAACGCTTCCTTGTGCGCTTACTATTAAAAGGCCCAGCCTGATCTATCGAAAAATACTGGCCATGGATTTCCATGCGATCACTGGATCCATTAACTGTTGTGTGAATCAACACCTGCATGATGAGCAACACACACCTGAAAGATTGTCACCGTGATCGGCTTAACCTGCCCTGAGGGATTAGCGGGTTGAACCAGGAACAGGTAGAGATCGACGACGAAGGGGCGCATTCTAACGCAAACGGCAGCCCCCAGCAGCCCCACACGCCCGCGATAGACGGATACTAGTTATCTGAATTTTTCGGGACAAAAAAAAACGC
>NZ_JAAHBU010000167.1 GCF_010671725.1 Pseudomonas brassicae
GCGTCCCACAAGGACAGTGTGATCTCTGTGGGAGCTGGCTTGCAGCGAAGAGGCCCTAATGTGAATACCGAAGCAATGGCACCACCTGGTCGGCATCCGTCAACGCCCCGTGGTGCCCGCGCCACTGGCTCGGGTGCTTCTCCACCACGCTGCGGATAATCCCGCCCGCCCCCGTCGGGATCACGATCAGGTCGCCGATGCGCGCCTCGGCCTGGCTCAGCATCACGTCGCCGAACAAGCCAGTGCCAATCGCCTGCGCCTTGCTCAGCACCCGGTAAGCGTCGCCCAGGTGGTTCTGCCAGCGCTCATGCACGCGGTCCTGCTGGTGCTCGTGGATGTACAGGTAGCGCGCGCGGATATCCCCCGCCATGGCCTTCACTCCATCCTGCAAGGCTGTGTCGGTATCGAAATCACGCACCACCTCACGGTCCAGGTCGAGCATGCCGTGGTCGGCGATCACGCGCAGCTGCGCAGTACGCGGCAGGCGCCGGGCAATCGATTCGGCCAACTGGTCGGCGATTGCCAGTTGCTTGCACCACTCCGGCGACCCGGGGCCGAACAGGTGCCCGGCAAAGTCCAGATCGCCGAAATAGGCAAAGCAGAACGCCGGCGCATCCACCTCCAGCGCACCGCGCACCAGCTCGGGGTAGGCGTCGTAGGCTGGCGCAGCGAGAATTGCGCCGGCCTTGTAGATGGCCCGGGTGAAGTCCGACGTGGCGTAGCGCCCCAGCATCACCGTGCTGATCTGCACGCCCTGCTCGGCCGCCTGCTCCCAGGCGGTTTGCGGCACGATGAACGAGGCCGCCGCGGGCACAGCCGTGGGCACGCTGCCGGCCTGCAGCGCGGCAGTGGTCCATGACAGCGGCGAGAACACGGCATGCTCATCCAGGGCAAAATCGCAGCCCACGATGCCGTGGGCACCACTGCCCAGGCCCGAGGTCACAGCCGCCAGGCTCGCTGCGGTGGTGGCCGGGAAACCGACCTTGAAATGGCCGTCGGGCTGCATCAGCGACGCCAGGAACGGCGCATGCAACGCATGCGCCTTGAGCAGCTGCCAACCCAGCCCGTCGATCAGCAGCAGGCACGAGGCAGTGGAATGCTCCAGCCGGAACGGGTTTCTGAAACCCCTGGTCCCCAAACCGGCAAACACCGACTGAGTCAGGCTGGCGAGCCCCGGCCAGGTGTCCTGTGCCACTCGAATCTCTTCGAACTGCGCCGCCATGCCGCCCTCCATGGTGATGTGCAAAACAACAGGTTTAGCACAGGTTGTTCGATCAGCGAACAGAAATGATCGCCACAGGGCTGCACCCAATTGACCCTATTAACCATCCAGTACATTTTATCCGGAATGCTCCCTTTTCCTTACCAAGAACAACAATGGAGTTTTCCCGATGAGTTTGGCCTCCCCTTCCGGCGTACTCGCCGGCCTGATCGGCGCCGGCATCCAGGCCTCGCGCACCCCGGCCCTGCACGAGCGCGAAGGCGCCGCCCAAGGTTTGAACTACCTGTATCGGCTGATCGACCTGGACCAGTTGAAGCTCGACAGCAGTGCCCTCGAAGAGCTGCTGACCGCTGCCGAGTACATGGGCTTTACCGGGCTCAACATCACCTTCCCGTGCAAGCAGACGATCCTGCCGTTGCTCGATGAACTGTCCCCTGAGGCGCGTGGCATTGGCGCGGTGAACACGGTGGTGCTCAAGGACGGCCGACGCATTGGGCACAATACCGACTGCCTGGGTTTTGCCGAGGGTTTTCGCCGCGGGCTGGCCGAGGTGTCGCGCCAGCAGGTGGTGCAGATGGGGGCCGGCGGCGCCGGTGCGGCCGTGGCGCACGCCCTGCTCAGTGAAGGCGTGGCGCACTTGAGCGTGTTCGATGTGGAGCCCGAGCGCGCGCAGGCGCTGGTGCACAACCTCAACCAGCATTTTGCCGGCAGCCGCGCACGCGTGGGGCATGACCTGGAGAGCGCCCTGGCGCAGGCCTGCGGGCTGGTCAACACGACCCCCATGGGCATGGCCAAGCTGCCGGGCATGCCGGTGCCCAAGGCGCTGCTGCGCGCGGACCTGTGGGTGGCGGAGATCGTCTACTTCCCGCTCGAGACCGAGCTGCTGCGCGAGGCCCGGGCGCTGGGCTGCAAGACCTTGAACGGGGCCAACATGGCGGTGTTTCAGGCGGTGAAGGCGTTCGAGCTGTTCAGTGGCATCGTGCCCGACGCACAGCGCATGATCGGGCACTTCAACAGCCTGGGGGTGTGAACAGCGCCGGGTATCAGGCCTGCAGGTAGCGCAGTACCGACTCGCAGATCATCTCGCGGTGCTTGGCCTTGACCGCCGCATCCTCGAAGTCCACCTGGAAGATCTCGCCAAAGGTATGCCGGTTCGACACCCGGTAAAAGCAGAACGAGCTGATCAGCAGGTGCACGTCCAGCGCCGTCAGCCCCTGACGAAACACGCCCTCGGCCACCCCGCGCTGCAGAATCTCGTCCAGCGCGGTGAGCACGGTCTTGTTCATCGAGCGTATCGCCGACGACTGTTTGACGTACTCGCCATGGTGCATGTTCTCGTTGCACACGATGCGCACGAAATCGACATTGCGGTCATGGTGGTCGAAGGTGAACTCGATCAGCCGGCGAATGCCCTGGCGCGGCGCAAGCTCTGCAAGGTGCAGGTTGCTTTCGGTACTGCGGATGTCCCCGTACAACTTCTCCAGCACCTCCACATACAACTGCTCCTTGCTGTTGAAGTAGTAGTAGATCATGCGCTTGGAGGTGTGCGTGCGCTCGGCGATCGCATCGACCCGCGCGCCCGCCAGACCTTGCAGCACGAACTCGCTGACGGCCGCCTGGAGAATATTCTCGCGGGTTTTCTCAGGGTTGTTCTTGCGGCTCTTGCGCGGCGCCTCGGCAGAGGCGGCCAAGCGTGCTGGAGTTGTCGTCATACGGGACTCTTGACCATTCGGTTAAGTCCGCGATTATGGCCCCAGGGTGCGACATAAGAAAGCCCGCCACCCTGCTGACACGTTACAGCTTGGCATGGCGCAGGCCGCCACTGCGTGCCTTGGCCATTGCCGCCAGACGTACCGCCACGTTGGCCGCACCATAGCCGCTGTAACCGTTGCGCCGCTGCAGCACCTCGAAGAAGAAACGCTCCTCGAACGGCTCGGTGTAGACGTGGAACAACTCGCCGCCCTGGGCATCACGGTCGTACAGCACGTTGTAGTAAGCCAGTTCGCTGAGGAACTGGTCATCGAAGTCGAAGCGCGCCGCCAGGTCGTCGTAGTAGTTGAGCGGGATGTCGAGCAGCGCCACGCCGGCGTCCTTGGCGCGCTTGACCGCGACGAAGATGTCTTCGCAGTCGAAGGCGATGTGGTGCACGCCCGAGCACGGTAGTTGGACAACGCATGAGAGATCGCGGTATTGCGGTTTTCGGAGATGTTCAGCGGCAGCCGGATTGAGCTGCAGCGGCTGCGCAGGGCACGGCTCTTGACCAGGCCATAGGGGTCGGGCAACACCACTTCGTCGTCGGCGCTGAAGTCCAGCAGGCCTTTGTAGAACAGCACCCAGCTGTCCAGGCTGTCGGCCGGCAAGGCCAGTGCCATGTGGTCGATGCGAGTCAGGCCCAGGGTGTGCGCAGGTTGCGCGCTGAGGCTGAAGTCGGTGTCGTAGATGGTACGCCCGTCCGCGTCCTGGTCCACCAGGTAGATCAGGCTGCCATCGGGAGCGCGTACTGCCGCCAGCTCGCGCTCGTTCGGCCCCACCAGGCCGCGATAGGGCTGGCCCTGATAGGCCACGGCACGGGCCAGCGCCTGCGCGCTGTCCTTGACCCGGATGGCGGTGGCGCACAGTGACGGGCCGTGGCTTTCGAAAAAGTTGTGGGCGAACGAGTACGGCTCGGCGTTGAGGATCAGGTTGATGTCGCCCTGGCGCAGCAGGCTCACATTCTTCGAGCGGTGCTTGCCGGCCCGCGCAAAGCCCAGGCCTTCGAGCCAGTTGCCAAGCTTGGCGCCGAGCGCGTCGTCGACGGCGAACTCGAGAAATTCGATGCCGTCGTACGTGCTCGCCGGCGGTGGCGCGAACAGCAGTTCAGGCTCGGCCAGCGGTGCGCTGCGCTCCAGCACGGCACGGGTCTTTTCTTCCAGGTAAAGCAGCGAGCGCAGCCCGTCTGCGGCATTGGCACGCGGCGGCGCGGCGCGAAAGCCGTCGTTGAAGATTTCCAGCGACAGTGGCCCACGGTAGCCGGCCTGCAGGATCGGCGCCAGAAAGCCCGCCAGGTCGAACTCGCCCTGGCCGGGGAAGCAACGGAAATGCCGGCTCCACTCCAGCACGTCCATGGCCAGGATCGGCGCATCGGCCATCTGCACGAAGAAAATCTTGTCGCCCGGCACCTGCGCGATGGCACTGGGGTCGCCCTTGAGCGAGAGGGTATGGAAGCTGTCGAGGATCATCCCCAGATTGGGGTGGTCGCCTGGCGCACGATGTCCCACACCTGCTGCCAGGTGTTCACATGGCGGCCCCAGGCCAGCGCCTCGTAGCCGATACGCACGCCACTGGCGGCGGCGCGCTCGGCCAGCAGGTGCAGGTCGTCGACCAGCAGTTGCTGTTCGCCCAGGGCGTCGGCGGCCACGTTGCTGCACACCAGCACCAGGTCGGTACCCAGCTCCTGCATCAACTCGAACTTGCGTTCGGCACGCTCCAGGTTGCGTGCCAGACGCCCGCGCGGGCAGCCCTCGAAATCACGAAACGGCTGAAACAGGGTGATGTCCAGCCCCAGATCGGTGCAGCGCTGGCGAATCTCGCGGGGACTGCCGTCGTAGTAGAGAAGGTCGTTTTCGAAGATCTCCACGCCGTCGAATCCGGCGGCGGCAATAGCTTCGAGTTTTTCCGGCAGAGTGCCGCTCAGGGACACGGTGGCAATCGAACGCTGCATCTTCAGGCTCCAACGGGCAGGCAGTGCCCAGCTGAACGAATTATTGGCTCGGGTGAATCCTAGCTCAACCAAAAGGTACGAACTGGTTAGTTTTGTGTGCGATTATCGCCCAATAACCTCCGTAACGAATTGACCCTTTTTTGACCAATGCGCACCATTTCTTACCACCGGGCAGGTGAGTCTTTTGCCAAAGAAACTGACAGACCTGCCGTAGTCGATCGTTTTAACGCGTGTCATCCTGGCTTGACCCATAAACATAAAAATACGGGTAATCAACACATGATCCACAGCCAAAGCACTCCCCTGGCACAACCGCTGGGCAGTAACCCGCACGCCGGTATCGGCGACAAGATCCGTGGCGCCATGAGCGTCGGCAAGACCCGTTGGGTCATGCTTGCCCTGGTGTTCTTCGCCACCACCCTCAATTACATCGACCGCGCCGCACTGGGCGTGATGCAACCGATCCTGGCCAAGGAAATGGGCTGGACGGCGATGGACTATGCCAACATCAACTTCTGGTTCCAGGTCGGCTATGCCATCGGCTTCGTGCTGCAGGGCCGGCTGATCGACCGCATCGGCGTGAAACGCGTGTTCTTCTGCGCGGTGCTGCTCTGGAGCCTGGCCACCGGCGCCCACGGCCTGGCCACCTCGGCGGTGGGCTTCATGGTCTGCCGCTTCATTCTTGGCCTCACCGAGGCGCCAACTACCCGGCCTGCGTGAAAACCACGCGGCTGTGGTTCCCGGCCGGCGAGCGTGCCGTGGCCACGGGCATCTTCAACGCCGGCACCAACGTCGGTGCCATGCTGACCCCGATGCTGCTGCCCTTGATCCTCACCGTGTGGGGCTGGCAGGCCGCGTTCATGGCCATGGGTGCACTGGGCCTGGCCTGGGTGACCTTCTGGGGCCTGAAGTACTTCAACCCGGAAAACCACCCGAGCGTGAGCAAAGCCGAACTGGCCTATATCCAGGATGAAGAAGAACCCGAGCAGGCACCTGTGCCGTTCAGCCGGATCCTGCGCATGCGCGGTACCTGGGCCTTCGCCCTGGCCTACTCGATCACCGCGCCGGTGTTCTGGTTCTACCTGTACTGGCTGCCACCGTTCCTCAACCAGCAGTACAACCTGGGCATCAGCGTGACCCAGATGGGTATCCCGCTGATCGTGATCTACCTGAGCGCCGACTTCGGCAGCGTGGGCGGCGGCATCCTGTCCTCGTTCATGATTGGCCGCGGCATGGCCCCTGTGAAGGCGCGCTTGCTGTCGATGCTGCTGTTCGCCGCGACCATTGTCGGGGTGATCTTCGCTGCCGGCGCCAGCAGCCTGTGGGTGGCGGTACTGGCCATTTCGCTGGCGATCGCTGCGCACCAGGCCTGGACTGCCAACATCTGGAGCCTGGTGATGGACTACACGCCCAAGCACATGATGAGCACGGTGTTCGGCTTCGGCGGCATGTGCGCGGCCACCGGCGGCATGTTCATGACCCAGATCGTGGGGCATGTACTGACCACCACCAACAACAACTACACGGTGCTGTTCACCATGATTCCGGCGATGTACTTCATCGCACTGGTGTGGATGTACTTCATGGCGCCGCGCAAGATTCCCAAAGTCGAGGCCTAAACCGTAAAAAAGGGCTGCTTGCGCAGCCCTTCCCCAGCAACGCTGGCTCCTACAACCGGGAGCTGGCGTTCAGTACGTCATGAGCCTTGTGCAGCGCCCACTGCGCCCGTTGAAGTGCACTCACCCCCTGCTCCAGCAACTGGCGCGTGGGGATCTCCAGGCTCAGCGGCACGCCGGCCGGCAGGCTGCGCAGCAGACCGATCAAGTCACAATCCCCATCCCCCGGAAAACGTCGCTCATTGCGCGCCTGGCGCAGGATCTCGGCCATGTCGTGCGGGCGCGGGCCGGCCACGTCGCAGAGCTGGGCATAGCGCATGCGCGAGGCGGGCAACTGGCGCAGGTCTTCCAGGCGCGACGCGGAGCGGTCGAAGTGGAACGCATCGATCAGCACGCAACCGTTCGGGCGATCGGCCGTGGCAACGATACGCGCGGCTTGCTCAAGGTCCTTCGCGTAGGTCCAGGGCATGAACTCCAGGTGTGGGTGCAAGCCATACTGCGCAGCCAGGTCGCACAAGGCGGCGAAATTGTCGGTCTGGCGCGCTTCATCGGGGTCGTTGCCCGCCACCAGCAGCTCGCTGGCGCCGAAGGTTGCCCCCACCGCCAGCAGCGCCTCGAATGCACTCACCCGAGTGTCCGGCTTGAGCCGCAGAATCTCGATGTCGAGTACCTTGATGCCGGTGTCGCGCAGGCGGTCGGCGGTCTGGCGGCGCAGGTCGGCATCGCGCACCAGCGCGAAGTGGTGCTCTTCGGGGGTGGCCGGCTCCAGGCGCAGGCCGACGTGGCTGTAGCCAGCACGGGCGGCGACTTCGACCATTTCAGGGGGGGGACAGCTCCAGCACGGTGAGGGCGGCCAGGGACATGACGCGTGGGTTCATGGGGGACATCTCGGGACGTTGTTGTAGTGGCAGTATTTAGAACTTAGTTCCACTTTCAATGCAAGTACAAAAAATCCCCGAGCGCCCCTTCGCTGGCAAGCCAGCCTCACAGCTTCTGCGAGCACCGTAACGCCCTGTGGGAGCTGGCTTGCCAGCGAAGCTTTTCAGACAAACAACTCGGAAGCAGGCGTGGCCGCCGACAGCTCCGCCGCCGCCGCCAGCAAGGCAGGCGCCAGCTCGTGCAGGCGCGCCTCGCTCATGCGTGCGGTGGGCCCGGCCACGCTCAACACGCCGACCACATGGGCGTCCTGCGGATGGCGCACCACCGCTGCCAAGGCCGAAGTACCCAGCGCCGAGCTCTCCACCACCCAGGCATAACCCTGCTCACGGGCCAGACGCAGACGCTCCAGCAGTTCGGCATTGGACGCCGGCGCGTTGGGCCCGAAATCCTCGCGCCGGCCGATACCCTGGCGCTCCACCATCAGCAACGCCTGGGCATCGCTCAGGCTGGCCAGCCAGGCATGCCCCGAGGCGCTGTAGAACAACGGCGCCTCGCGCCCCATGTCGGGGTCGTAGCGCAGCCCCGAACGTGCGCCCTGGGCCTTGGCGATCCACACCTGGCGCTCGCCGTCGATCACCCCCAGGCGCACCAGTTCACCGGTCTCCAGCGCCAACTGGTCGAGGATCGGCTGCACGATATCGGCCCCGCTTTGCGACAGGTAGCGAAAGCCCAGGCCCACCAGTTTGGTGCTCAACAGGTAGCGGCTGCTCTCGGGATTCTGGCGCACGTAGCCCAGGCGCATCAGCTCGGCGAGCATGCGATGGGTCGCGCTCTTGGGGATGTCCAACTGCTCGGCCAGGGTCTGCATGGGCAGCCCACGCGGTGCGCTGGTGAGGCTTTCAAGCAGGCTGAAAGCACGTTCGATCTGACTGCCGGCCATGGTCACGGTCCCTGAAAATTTCGCCGATTCTAAAGAGCGCCAGGCAAAGCGCCAACCAGTGTTCGATCTTCGAACACCTTTGTGCGTCAGCGCTTGGCACCGCGCACGCAATCATAGATTATGGAACGACGTTCCAGAAAAAAATTTTGCCTACTGCGAGGCTTTTGCATGACTGCCCACCCCCCTGCTCCCCGCTCGGTCGACTGCGACGTCCTGATCATCGGTTCCGGCGCGGCCGGCCTGAGTGCCGCGGTGACCGCCGCGTTTCACGGGCAACACGTCATCGTGGTAGAGAAAGACCCAGTGTTCGGCGGCGCCACGGCCTGGTCCGGCGGCTGGATGTGGGTGCCCTGCAACCCGCTGGCGCAGCGCGCCGGGATTGTCGAAGCGCGCTCGCAGCCACGTACTTACCTGCAGCACGAGCTGGGCGAACGCTTCAACCCGGCGCTGATCGACGCGTTTCTGGAGGCGGCGCCGAACATGGTGGGGTTCTTCGAACGCCACACCGCGCTGCAATTCGCCGACGGCAACGGTATCGCCGACATCCATGGCGACACCCCAGGCGCCGGCACCGGCGGCGCTCGGTGATCGCAGCGCCCTATGACGCACGGGCCGTCGGCAAGCTGCTCAAGCGCTTGCGCAAGACCATGCCTGAGACCTCGTTCATGGGCATGCCGATCATGGCGGGCAGCGACCTCACGGCCTTTCTTACCCTGACCCGCTCGTGGCGCTCGCTGCTGCACGTGGGCAAGCGCTTCACCCGCCACCTGCTGGACCTGGCACGCCACGGGCGGGCCATGCAACTGGTCAACGGCGTGGCCCTGATCGCGCGCCTGGCCAAGTCGGCCGAAGACCTCGGTGTGCAGCTGTGGGCGTCGGCCCCGGCACGGCGCCTGCTGCACAGC
>NZ_JAAHBU010000168.1 GCF_010671725.1 Pseudomonas brassicae
GGCTTGCCAGCGAAGCGGTGCATAGCACCGCCACCTCCAACCGAGATCCTTCCGATGAGCACTGTTGCCGTCCTCAACAAGGCCTCCCCCCTCGACGCATTGCAACGCTGGCTGCCCAAACTGGTGCTGGCGCCGAGCATGCTGATCGTGCTGGTGGGGTTCTATGGCTACATCCTCTGGACTTTTGTCCTGTCCTTCACCAACTCCAGCTTCATGCCCAGCTACAAATGGGTCGGCCTGGCGCAGTATGCGCGCCTGATGGAAAACGATCGCTGGTGGGTGGCGAGCAAGAACCTGCTGCTGTTCGGCGGCCTGTTCATCGGCATCAGCCTGGTGGTGGGTGTAGTGCTGGCGGTGCTGCTCGACCAGCGCATCCGCCGCGAAGGCTTTATCCGTACGGTCTACCTCTACCCCATGGCGCTGTCGATGATCGTCACCGGTACCGCCTGGAAGTGGCTGCTCAACCCGGGGCTGGGCCTGGACAAGATGCTGCGCGACTGGGGCTGGGAAGGCTTTCGCCTGGACTGGCTGGTCGACCCCGACCGCGTCGTCTACTGCCTGGTGATCGCCGCCGTGTGGCAAGCCTCGGGGTTTGTCATGGCGCTGTTCCTGGCCGGCCTGCGCGGGGTCGACCAGTCGATCATCCGCGCCGCCCAGGTCGACGGCGCCAGCCTGCCGACGATCTACCTGCGCATCGTGCTGCCCAGCCTGCGCCCGGTGTTCTTCAGTGCGCTGATGATCCTCGCGCACATCGCGATCAAGAGCTTCGACCTGGTGGCCGCCATGACCGCCGGCGGCCCGGGCTACGCCTCGGACCTGCCGGCGATGTTCATGTACTCGTTCACCTTCAGCCGCGGCCAGATGGGCATGGGCTCGGCCAGCGCGATCCTGATGCTGGGGGCGATCCTGTCGATCCTGGTGCCGTACCTGTATTCCGAACTGAGGGGCAAGCGCCATGAGTAACGTATTGCTGCCGCGCCGCCTGAGCCTCAGCCGCCTGGCCATCTACACCACCCTGATCGGCGCCTGCGCGGTGTACCTGATACCGCTGATCGTGATGCTGCTGACCAGCTTCAAGAGCCCCGACGACATCCGCAGCGGCAACCTGCTGAGCTGGCCCGAGGTGATCACTGGCATCGGCTGGATCAAGGCCTGGGACGCGGTGGGTGGCTACTTCTGGAACTCGGTAAAGATCACCGTGCCGGCCGTGGTGATTTCCACACTGCTGGGCGCGCTCAATGGCTACGTGCTGTCGATGTGGCGTTTTCGCGGCTCGCAACTGTTCTTCGGGCTGCTGCTGTTCGGCTGCTTCCTGCCGTTCCAGACCGTGCTGCTGCCGGCCTCGTTCACCCTCGGCAAGCTGGGTATCGCCAGCACCACCACGGGTCTGGTGCTGATGCACATCGTCTACGGCCTGGCCTTCACCACGCTGTTTTTCCGCAACTACTACACCAGTGTGCCGCAGGCCCTGGTGCAGGCGGCGCGCCTGGATGGTGCGGGGTTCTTCACCATTTTCGGGCGCATCCTGCTGCCCATGTCGATCCCGATCATCATGGTGTGCCTGATCTGGCAGTTCACGCAGATCTGGAACGACTTTCTGTTCGGTGTGGTGTTCGCCAGCGGCGATGCACAACCGATCACCGTGGCCCTGAACAACCTGGTCAACACCAGTACCGGGGTCAAGGAATACAACGTCGACATGGCGGCGGCGATGATCGCCGGGTTACCGACCCTGTTGGTCTATGTGCTGGCTGGCAAGTATTTCCTGCGCGGGCTTACGGCCGGCGCGGTCAAGGGGTGAAACATGGCAACGCTTGAATTGCGCAACGTCAACAAGACCTACGGCAGTGGCCTGCCGGATACCTTGAAGAACATCGAACTGAAGATCGGCTCGGGCGAGTTCCTGATCCTGGTCGGGCCTTCGGGCTGCGGCAAGTCGACCCTGATGAACTGCATCGCGGGCCTTGAGCAGATCAGCGGCGGGGCGATCCTGGTGGACGACGCCGACATCAGCGGCATGAGCCCCAAGGATCGTGACATCGCCATGGTGTTCCAGTCGTACGCGCTGTACCCCACCATGAACGTGCGCGACAACATCGCCTTCGGGCTGAAGATCCGCAAGATGGCCCCGGCGGCCATCGATGAAGAGGTGGCGCGGGTCGCCAGGCTGCTGCAGATCGAGCACCTGCTGGCGCGCAAGCCCGGCCAACTGTCCGGTGGCCAGCAGCAGCGCGTGGCGATGGGGCGGGCACTGGCGCGCCGGCCCAAGATCTACCTATTCGACGAGCCGCTGTCCAACCTCGACGCCAAGCTGCGGGTGGAGATGCGCACCGAGATCAAACTGATGCACCAGCGCCTGAAGACCACCACCGTGTATGTCACCCATGACCAGATCGAGGCCATGACCCTGGGCGACAAGGTGGCGGTGATGAAGGACGGGCTGATCCAGCAGTTCGGCACCCCGCAGCAGATCTACAACGACCCGGCCAACCTGTTCGTGGCGAGCTTCATCGGTTCGCCGCCGATGAACTTCATCCCCCTGCGCCTGCAGCGCAAGGAGGGCCGCCTGCTGGCGTTGCTCGACAGTGGTCAGGCGCGTTGCGAGCTGCCGCTGGGCATCGGCGAGGCGGGGCTGGAGGATCGCGAGGTGATCCTGGGCATTCGCCCCGAGCAGATCAGTCTGGCCGCCAGCGAGGGCAATGGCCTGCCCAGCATTCGCGCCCAGGTGCAGATCACCGAGCCCACCGGCCCCGACACCCTGGTGTTCGTCACCCTCAACCAGACCAAGGTGTGCTGTCGCCTGGCGCCGGAGTTCGCACCGCAGGTGGGCGAGAACCTGACACTGCAGTTCGATCCGGCCCGGGTGCTGCTGTTCGATGCTGTCACGGGCGAACGCCTGGGGCGTGCAGGCACACCTGTTGAAATCACCGGCAGGGACAACATCGCCCACTTCAAGGGCCGCTGAATTCGCTGTAGCGCATGAACACCATCGAAAACAATAAAACGAGGAAACAAGGGATGGAGCATTTCAAACGCATTTTGCCTCGGGGCTGCATGACTCTGCTGGCGGCCTTCGGGGTCAGTTGTGGGGCGCACGCTGCCGGCGCCTTCGACCCTGAGTCCAAATGGATGAGCGGCGACTGGGGCGGCATGCGCACCGAGCTGCTGGAGAAAGGCTACGACTTCTCGCTGGATTACGTGGGTGAAGTCGCCGGCAACCTCGATGGCGGCTACAACAACGACAAGACTGCACGCTACAGCGACCAGTTCGCCCTGGGCGTGAAGCTCGACCTGCAGAAGGTGCTGGGCTGGGACGACGCCGAGTTCAAGCTGGCAATCACCGAGCGCAGCGGGCGCAACCTGTCCAATGACCGCATTAGCGACCCGCGGGCCGGGCAGTTCAGCTCGGTGCAGGAGGTGTGGGGGCGCGGCCAGACCTGGCGCTTGACCCAGCTGTGGGTCAAACAGAAGTATTTCGACGGCAAGCTCGACCTCAAGGCCGGTCGCTTCGGCCCGGGCGAGGAGTTCAACAGCTTTCCCTGCGACTTCCAGAACCTGGCCTTCTGCGGCTCGCAGGTGGGCAACTGGGTAGGCAGCATCTGGTACAACTGGCCGGTCAG
>NZ_JAAHBU010000169.1 GCF_010671725.1 Pseudomonas brassicae
TGTCGATGTGGACCAGCCTGCTGGCGCGCACCTACTCGTGGCTGGTGCTGCTGCAGGCCTCGGGGGTGATCAACAAGGCGCTGATGGCGATGGGCATCATCGACCAGCCCCTGGAGATGGTGCACAACCTCACGGGCGTGGTGATCGGCATGAGCTACATCATGATCCCGTTCATCGTACTGCCATTGCAGGCGACCATGCAGGCCATCGACCCGATGATCCTGCAGGCCGGCTCCATCTGTGGCGCCAGCCCGTGGAGCAACTTCTTGCGGGTGTTCCTGCCGCTGTGCCGGCCGGGGCTGTTCTCGGGCGGGCTGATGGTGTTCGTGATGTCGCTCGGTTACTACGTCACCCCGGCGCTGCTGGGCGGGGCGCAGAACATGATGCTGCCGGAGTTCATCATCCAGCAGGTGCAGTCGTTCCTCAACTGGGGCCTGGCCAGTGCCGGCGCCGCGTTGCTGATCGTGATCACCCTGGTGCTGTTCTACTTCTACCTGAAGCTTCAGCCGGAATCCCCGGTTGGCGCCAGTAACGCGAGGTAAGCGCTCATGCTCCTGACCCCCAATGCGATGAGCCGGCGCATGCGTTTCGGCCTGTACGCCACCACCGGGTTGATCGGCCTGTTCCTGTTGCTGCCGATCGTGTTCATCGTGCTGCTGTCGTTCGGCTCTTCGCAGTGGCTGGTGTTCCCGCCGCCGGGCTGGACGCTCAAGTGGTACGGGCAGTTCTTCTCCAACCCCGATTGGATGAGCGCGGCCATGGCCAGCCTCAAGGTCGCCGTGCTGACCACCGTGTGTGCGGTGGCGCTGGGCCTGCCGACTGCCTTCGCCCTGGTGCGCGGGCGCTTCCCGGGGCGCGAGATGCTCTACGGGCTGTTCACCCTGCCGATGATCGTGCCATTGGTGATCATCGCGGTGGCGGTGTACGCGCTGTTTCTCAAGCTCGGCTACACCGGCACGATGTTCGCTTTCGTGGTCAGCCACGTGATCGTCGCCCTGCCCTTCACCATCATCTCGATCATCAACTCGCTCAAGCTGTTCGACCAGTCGATCGAGGATGCGGCAGTGATCTGCGGCGCCTCGCGCCTGCAGGCGGTGTTCAAGGTGACCTTCCCGGCGATTCGCCCGGGGATGGTGGCCGGTGCGCTGTTTGCGTTCCTGGTGTCGTGGGACGAGGTGGTGCTGAGCGTGATGATGGCCAGCCCGACCCTGCAGACCTTGCCAGTAAAAATGTGGACCACCCTGCGCCAGGACCTGACCCCGGTGATCGCCGTCGCCTCGACGTTGCTGATCGGCCTGTCGGTGCTGGTGATGATTATTGCCGCCGCGCTGCGCCGGCGCACTGAAACCCGCGCTTGAGCGCCGAGGAAGACGACATGAGTGCCGTGATCAAAGACCCTGCGCAGCAGCAAGGCGACAAGCCCCTGGTGAGCCTGCGCAACCTGAACAAGCACTACGGCGACTTTGCTGCCGTGGACAACATCTCGCTGGACATCCAGGACGGCGAGTTCCTGACTTTTCTGGGCTCCAGCGGCTCGGGCAAAAGTACCACGCTGTCGATGCTGGCCGGGTTCGAAACCCCCAGCAGCGGCGAGATCCTGGTCAATGGCCAGTCGCTGGTGAACGTGCCGCCGCACAAGCGCGACATCGGCATGGTGTTCCAGCGCTACTCGCTGTTCCCGCACCTGTCGGTGCGCGACAACATCGCCTTCCCGCTGGCCATTCGCAAGCTGGCGGCGGCCGAGCGTGCTCGCCGGGTGGAGGCGATGCTCAAGCTGGTGCAACTGGAGTCGTTCGCCCACCGTCGCCCTTCACAGTTGTCCGGTGGCCAGCAGCAGCGCGTGGCGATTGCCCGGGCGCTGGTGTACGAGCCGCGCATCCTGCTGATGGACGAACCGTTGGGAGCGCTGGACAAGAAGTTGCGTGAAGACCTGCAGGATGAACTGCGTCAGCTGCATCGGCGCCTGGGCATCACCATCGTCTACGTGACCCATGACCAGGAAGAAGCGATGCGCCTGTCCCAGCGCATCGCGATTTTCAGCCATGGCAAGATCGTCGGGCTGGGCAGTGGGTATGACCTCTACCAGAACCCGCCGAACGCGTTCGTGGCATCGTTCCTGGGCAACTCCAACTTCCTGCGCTTGCGGGCGATGGGCAATGCGGTGGCGATGTTCGAAGGGCAGACGTTGTCGATTCGGCTGACCTCGGGGTTGCAGAATGACCAGCCAGTATTGTTGATGGTACGTCCCGAGAAGGCCTTGGCCTTGAGTGTCGAACAGGCGCAGGCCGAGCCGTTGGCGGCGGGTTGGAACGAGGTTTCGGCCAAGGTGGTCGAGGTGTTGTTCCTGGGTGAGAGCCAGACCTGCAGCGTGGTGACGCAGGGCGGTACGGCGATGACCGTGAAGGCGCTGTCGGCGGCGGGCATGCCGCTCAAGGCGGGTGATGCGGTGCGGGTGCGCTGGGCCACGGCCGATGCGTGCCTGTACACTGAGTGGGCCGAGAGTGATCTGAACAAGGCGGCGGGTGCGCAAGGCTGACAACGCCTATCTGTCAGGCCATGGTACGTTGCAATAGATGTGGGAGCTGCGGTTCGACGCCTCGACTTGCCAGCGAAGCGCCGC
>NZ_JAAHBU010000017.1 GCF_010671725.1 Pseudomonas brassicae
TCGGCCTGCGCGCCCGCCAACCGCGCTTCGGCTGCGGCAATGTCGGGACGGCGGCTGAGCAGGTCGCTGGGCAGGCCGGCGGCGATGCCCGGGGCGGTAATGGTGTTGAAGTCGCTGGCGCGCAGGTCGAGCGCCTGCACCGGCTTGCCCAGCAGGGCGGCGAGGGTAATGCGCGCCTCCTTGGCCTGCTGCTGCAGCAAGGGCAGGCGACGCTGCTGTGCAGCAACCAGGACCTCCTGCTGGGCCACTTCAAGCGCGGTGGCCGAGCCGGCTGCGCGCTTGGCCCGCACCACCTCCAGTACTTGCTGGGCATTGGCCAGGTTGAGCGCTGCGATGCGCTGCTGCTCGTCCAGGGCCAGGGCCTGCAGGTAGGTGCTGGCGACGTTGCTGAACAGTGTCAAGGTGACCGTGGCCTGATCGAATTCGCTGGCTCTCAAGGCCTGCGCGGCGCTGTCGCGGGCGGCAGCGTTGCCACCCCAGAAGTCGATTTCGTAGCTGGCATTGAAACTGGCGCTGTAGGCGACCGTTTCGCGCCCGCTGGTGCTGCTGCTCGATGAGCTGTAGCCGTTGTGGCGCATCTGTTTTTCGCGGCTGGCACTCAGCGCGCCGGTGACTTCGGGCAGCTGCGAGCCGGCTGCTGCGGTACGCGCGGCACGCGCCTGGCGTACACGCGCAATGGCGGCGGCGATGTCGTAGCTGCCGCTGTCGGCCTGGGCGATCAACTGATCGAGCTCGGGGCTGGCAAAGCTGCGCCACCACTGCTGGTTGCTCGCACGTTGGGCCTGGTCGTTCGGCGACTGCCAGTCGGCAGGCGGCTCGATACCGAGTTCCGGGCCTGGGGCCGTGCTGCAGGCGCTGAGCAGCAGGGCCAGGGTCAGCGCGCTCAGGAGGGGTTTCATCGCGGGTTCATTCACTGGTGAGGGCCTTGACCGGGTCGAGTCGAGCGGCTTTGCGCGCAGGCATGAAGCCGAATACCACGCCGGTAATCACGGCGCAGGTGAATGCGCCGAGAATGGCGCCCAGGGTAAACGCCACGGCGATGTCCGCCAGCAGCAGGCCGCCACCGATCAGCAGCGCCAGGGCGATGCCGGTGACGCCACCGACCATCGACAGCAGCACCGCCTCGCTGAGGAACTGGCGCAGGATGTCGCGTTGACGCGCGCCGGTGGCCATGCGGATGCCGATCTCGCGGGTGCGTTCGCGCACGGTCATCAGCATGATGTTCATCACGCCGATACCGCCTACCAGCAGGGAAATGGCGGCAATCGCGCCGAGCATCAGCGACAGGGTGTTCTGGGTGCGTGCTTCGGCCTGGATCAGGGCGGCGTCGTTGGTCAGTTCGAAATCGTGCTTGCCCTGGTGCAGGCGCCGCATCAGTTGGTCGATGGCCTGCTCGGTTTCCTTGACCCGGCCGGAGTCGACGGCGCCAATGGTCACGTACTCCGGGTCGCGGCTGCCGAACAGGCGTACCGCCGCAGCAGAGTAGGGCACCACGATGCGCCCATCGCTGTCCTGGTTGCCCGAACTCGAGCCTTTTTCGGCCAGAATGCCAATCACCTGGAAGGGCACGTTGCCGATCAGGATGTACTGGCCGATCGGATTGCCAGCATCCTTGAGCAGCTTTTCCTTGACCTTGCGGCCGATCACCGCGACAGCCGCTGCCGAATGTTCGTCGGCTTCGGTGAAGAAGGCGCCTTCGACCACCGGCCAGTTGAAGATCTCGGGGAAGTGCGTATTGTTGCCACCGACATAGAAGCTCTGGCTGTTGTTGCCATAGCGCACGGTCAGTTCGTTGCCGATCACCGGCATGATCATCTTGACCTGCGGCAGTTGCGCCACTGCCGCCACATCGTCGAGCGAGATCACCCCGGCTGGGGCGCTGTGGGTCGGCGCGCTACCGCTGAGGTAAAGAATGTTGGAGCCGAACGCGGCCATCTGCGCCATGACCTGGCGTTTGCTGCCCTCACCGACGGCCAGCATCACCACCACCGAGGCCACGCCGATGACGATGCCAAGCAGGGTCAGGGCGGTGCGGAAGCGGTTGATCCACATCAGTCGCCAGGCCGCCTGCAGGGCTTCGATCAGTTCGCCTTTCCAGGCGCCGCTCTGGGTGGCGCCGCGATCCAGGCGCTGGCGCAGGTCTTCGGCATTCAGGCTGGCAACCTGCGCACGCGCGGGCGCCGCTTCATTGGCCGAGTCGCTGAGGATCAGGCCGTCGCGAATCTCGATGATGCGCTTGGCGCGTGCCGCCACTTCACGGTCATGGGTGATCAGGATGACCACGTGGCCCTGGCTGGCGAGTTCGTCGAGCAGGGTCATCACTTCGGCGCCGCTCTGGCTGTCGAGGGCGCCGGTGGGTTCGTCGGCGAGGATGATATGCCCGCCGTTCATCAGTGCGCGGGCAATGGACACGCGTTGCTGCTGGCCACCGGACAACTGGTGCGGGCGATTGCCGGTACGCGTGGCCAGGCCCAGCCGACCCAATAGGCCGGCGGCACGCGCATGGCGCTCGCTGGCGGGGGTGCCGGCATAGATGGCCGGCATTTCGACGTTTTCCTGGGCCGAGCCCGAGGCGATCAGGTGGTAGCCCTGGAACACGAAGCCGAATGCCTCGCGGCGAATCCAGGCCAGTTCGTCGCTGTCCAGTTCGGCGACGTCCTTGCCGGCAAACAAGTAGTGGCCGCTGGTGGGGCGGTCGAGGCAGCCGAGGATGTTCATCAGGGTCGATTTGCCAGAGCCGGAGGCCCCGACGATGGCCACGAATTCGCCGGGGTGGATGGCCAGGCTGATGCCGCGTACGACTTCGACCTTGGGCGTGTCGATGCCGCCGTAGGACTTGCGGATATCGCGCAGTTCGATCAGGGGCGTGGACATTCAGCCCCCCCTTGGCGGCGGGCGCGCCGATCAGCAGCGTGTCGCCTTCGGCAAGACCGTCGAGGATCTGTACCCGTAGCCGATCGCTGAGGCCGGCGCGCACCTTGCGCTGTTCGACCTTGCCGTTGGGGCGCACCACCTGGGCCAGGCGCATGTCGCTCTGCAGTGCGTCGGGCTCCAGTGCCACCACGGGCGCGGTCAGCACGTTGCTGGCCTGGCCGGCGACAAAGAACACCTGGGCGGTCATTTCGGCCATGAGTGAATTGTCGACGTTGTCCACGTCCAGCAGCACGGTGTACAGCACCACCTTGCCGCCGCCACCGGAGGTGCTGGAACTGTTGGGGCTGCCGCCGCCCTGGCTGATCTGGTCGAGCGGCTTGGGGGGGATCGGCAGGATCTGGCGAACCGTGCTGCTCCAGCGGCGCTTGCCGCCGGCCAGGGTGGTGAAGTAGGCCTGCATGCCCGGCTTGACGTTGCCGATGTCGGCTTCGGACACCTCGGCCCACACCGTCATTGGGGTGAGCTTTGCGATCCGCAGGATGAGTGGGGTTTGTTGCTGGGCATTGAGGGTCTGGCCTTCGCGGGCGTCGACCGCCACCACGGTGCCGGACATGGGCGCGTAAATGCGAGTGTAGCCCAGCTCGGCCTCGTCGCTGCGCAGGCTCGCCTGCGCCTGGGAAATCTGCGCCTGGAACATGCCGATCCGGGCCTGGGTGACCTTCAATTGCGCCTGGGCGGTCTGTACGTCCTCGTCACGGGTGGCACCGCTGGCGGCCAGGTGCTGCTGGCGCTTGAACTGGTGTTCGGCCAGCGTGTACTGGGCACGTTGTTCCTGCAGTTGGGCCTTGAGGTTCTCGATCGAGTAGCGCCCGGCATCAAGCCGCGCACGCTGTGTCGAGGGGTCGATCTCGACCAGCAATTGACCTTCCTCGACCCGGTCGCCGACTTCCACGTGCAGTTTGCGAATTTGCCCGGATGCCTGGGCGCCCACATCGACATAGCGGCGAGGTTGCAGGGTGCCCAGGGCTGTCACGCTACTTTCGATATCGGCACGCGTGACCGTGACCGTATTCAGGCTATCACCAGCGCCAGGCAGGGATTTCCAGGCCACCAGCGAGCCGATGCTGATCAGGCCGAGGGTACACAACAGCAAGCGGCGTTTGAACGGGGGACGTCTCATGCAGGGGTTCCAGCCAAAAGGTGTGCGTGGTGCCGCGATGGCCGCTAGGCAGACACGGGAAACTCACAGTTAAACGTTGCGCCACGCACGGAATTTACCCAGGCTGGCGCAGGGGCCAGGGGGGTAGGCGTTTGGCGATGGTCGTGGAGGTGCGAGTATAACCAAATGGTTTTGCGAATGATTCCGCTTTGCGGGGTTTGTTCGAAGGTTCCCGTGCGGCACAGTATTCGCCTGCCCGGCTTGCTTTCCTGCGGTTTTGCGACAACTATCATTGAAGACCCTTCATTTGACGAAGCCCCCGTCATAGCCTGAAGTTCATGGTGGTGTAGTAGTGGTCAAGGAATCGCTCCCCCGCTCACTACCCAGGTTGTTCACGATGCCAAACAAATCCATGCGCATCCTTATTGCCGACGAGCACCCCAGCCAACTGCTGCAGTTGGAGAAGCTGCTCAATGGCATGGGTTACTACCGCATTGCGCCGGTCGAGTCCTTCGACGATCTCCAGCATCTGGTACAGAACGCGTTGCAGCCGTTCAGCCTGCTGATCGGCAATATCGACCTGGCCAGCCATGTGGGGGTCGACCTTGAACGGTTCTGCCGGGTCAATGCGCAGATCCAGCACGCCCTGCTGTATGAATCGCAGCACCTCAAGGTCCCGGCCATACCGGCCGGCCAGCGCCAGGCAGTGAGCATCAGCCTGCCTAAAGTGCCGGACAACGAAGCCCTGCAATCCTTCATGGCGATCATCGATGCACCTTTGTTGCTGGGGCAGTTGCCAAACCCCGGGTACAAGGCCTCTGCCCACGCCCACCCGCGGCGTTGGCTGAACCAGGGGCATACGGTGTTTTGCCGCTAATCCTGAGCCCTGCGCCGCTTTTTGTTATGCTCTTGCGCTTGTTCAGGCGCGCCTTGCTGCGCGCGGTGTGTTTACCGATGCGGAAGCCTTTATGACAGCCACCGACCCTGCGCGCCCGTTACGGCTTTCGCGCAGCGACCACAAGACCCTGAGCCTGGCCGCATTGGGCGGCGCGCTGGAGATCTACGATTTCATCATTTTCGTGTTCTTCGCGCTGACCTTGAGCCAGTTGTTCTTCCCGCCCGAAATGCCGCAATGGCTGCGCCTGTTGCAGAGTTTCGGGATTTTCGTGACGGGTTACCTGGCGCGCCCGCTGGGCGGCATCCTGATGGCCCATTTTGCCGACCACCTGGGGCGCAAGAAGGTGTTCAGCCTGAGCATCCTGATGATGGCCTTGCCATGCCTGCTGATCGGGGTGATGCCGACCTATGCCGATATCGGCTATGCCGCGCCGCTGATCCTGTTGGGCCTGCGGATTCTTCAGGGGGCAGCGGTGGGCGGCGAAGTGCCGAGCGCCTGGACCTTTGTTGCCGAGCACGCGCCGCCCGGGCGTCGTGGCTATGCGCTGGGCTTTCTGCAGGCCGGGCTGACCTTTGGTTACCTGCTGGGTGCGTTGACCGCTACCGTGCTGGCTCAGGTGTTCACGGCGCAGGAAATTCTGGATTACGCCTGGCGTTATCCGTTCCTGCTGGGCGGGGTGTTCGGTGTGATCGGCGTGTGGCTGCGCCGTTGGCTGAGCGAAACCCCGGTGTTCCTGGCGCTGCGCGAGCGGCGTGCACAGCCGGTGGCCTTCCCGCTGCGCACGGTGCTGCGCGAGCACCGCCGGGCGCTGGTGCCGGCAGCCTTGCTGACCTGCGTGCTGACGTCGGCGGTGGTGGTACTGGTGGTGATTACCCCGACCGTCATGCAGCAGCGCTTTGGTATGGGTGCGGCAGATACCTTTGCCTTGAGCAGCATCGGCATTGTGTTCCTCAACATTGGCTGCGTACTGGCCGGGTTGCTGGTGGACCGCGTGGGCGCCTGGCGTGCGCTGATGTTCTACAGCCTGTTGCTGCCGGTAGGCATCGCCGCGCTGTATGGCAGCCTGATCGCCGGCTGGGGCTGGACCGGGCTTGCCTATGCGCTGGCTGGCCTGGCGTGTGGCGTGGTGGGGGTGGTGCCGTCGGTGATGGTCGGGCTGTTCCCGCCGGCGATTCGTGTGTCGGGCATTTCCTTTACCTACAACGTGGCCTATGCGCTGTGGGCCAGTACCACGCCGTTGCTGTTGATCGCGCTGATGCCGTGGAGCCCGTGGGTGTGTGTCGGCTTCTGCCTGCTGATGGGTACGGTGGGGCTGCTGACGGCGGTGTACTTCAGCGCGCGCGAAGACCTGCGTGCGGGTGATGAGCTGGTGTTGGCCAAGGTGTGAAATGAGGTGTGCGGCCGCTTCGGCCGCGAGCGCAAAAGAAAGCCCCCTGCGCCGCAAGGCGAGGGGGCTTTTTGCTGGGCGCTGCTTACATGTTCGGGTAAGTCGGCCCGCCGGCACCTTCCGGGGTCACCCAGGTGATGTTCTGCGAAGGGTCCTTGATGTCGCAGGTCTTGCAGTGCACGCAGTTCTGGGCGTTGATCTGGAAGCGCTTGTCACCGTTCTCCTGGGTTACCACCTCGTACACGCCGGCCGGGCAGTAACGCTGCGCCGGCTCGTCGTACAGCGGCAGGTTGGTGCCGATCGGGATGCTCGCATCTGCCAGCTTCAGGTGGCACGGCTGCTCTTCTTCATGGTTGGTGCTGGAGAGGAACACCGAGCTCAACTTGTCGAAGCTCAACTTGCCGTCGGGCTTGGGGTAGTCGATTTTCTTCGAGTCGGCCGCCAGCTTCAGGCAGGCGTAGTCCGGCTTGGTGTCGTGCAGGGTGAAGGGCAGCTTGCCGCCGAACCAGTTCTGGTCGACATACGCGAACGCCGCGCCCAGCAGCGGGCCGAACTTGTGCATCGCCGGGCCGAAGTTGCGGCTGGCGAACAGCTCTTCATACAGCCAGCTGGCCTTGAAACCGTCGACGTAGGCGGTCAGTTCATCACCCCCTTCGCCACCGGCCAGCAGGGCCTGGGCAACGGCGTCGGCGGCGAGCATGCCGGACTTCATGGCAGTATGGCTGCCCTTGATCTTGGCCACGTTCATGGTGCCCAGGTCGCAGCCGATCAGTGCGCCGCCCTTGAACACCATTTTTGGCAGCGAGTTGATGCCACCCTTGGCCAGCGCGCGGGCGCCGTAGCTGATGCGCTTGCCGCCTTCCAGGTACTGCGCGAGTACCGGGTGGTGCTTGAGGCGCTGGAACTCGTCGAATGGCGACAGGTAGGCGTTGGCGTACGACAGGTCGACGATCAGGCCGACCACCACCTGGTTGTTTTCCAGGTGATAGAGGAACGAGCCGCCGGTGTTCTCGGTGCTCATCAGGTCCAGCGGCCAGCCGGCGGTGTGCACCACCAGGCCTTGCTGGTGCTTGGCCGGCTCGATTTCCCAGATTTCCTTCAGGCCGATGCCGTAGTGCTGCACGTCGGATTCGTTGTCCAGGTCGAAGCGCTTGATCAGTTGCTTGCCAATGTGGCCGCGGCAACCTTCGGCGAACAGCGTGTACTTGCCGCGCAGTTCCATGCCGGGGGTGTAGACACCTTCCTTGGGGTTGCCTTCACGGTCCACGCCCAGGTCGCCGGTGATGATCCCGCGCACTACGCCGTTCTCGTCGAACAGCGCTTCCTGGGCCGCGAAGCCTGGGTACACCTCGACGCCGAGGTTCTCGGCCTGCTGGGCCAGCCAGCGGCACAGGTTGCCCAGCGAGATGATGTAGTTGCCTTCGTTGTGCATGGTCTTGGGCACGAACAGGTCAGGTACCTTGACCGCGCTGCCGGCATCGCGCAGCACATAGATGTCGTCGCGCTTGACCTCGGTGTTGAGCGGGGCGCCGAGCGCCTTCCAGTCCGGGAACAGCTCGTTCAGGGCGCGTGGTTCGAATACCGCACCGGAGAGAATGTGTGCACCGACCTCGGAGCCTTTCTCGACCACGCAGACGCTGATTTCGCTACCGGCTTCGGCGGCCTTCTGCTTCAGTCGGCAGGCGGCGGACAGGCCCGCCGGGCCGCGCCGACGATGACCACGTCGAATTCCATGTATTCGCGTTCCACAGGTTCTCTCCTACTCAAGGCTCATCGGTTTTTCTGGGTTGGCGTGTGTCAGGCGGTCATCTTTGGGGTGCCCGGGCGTGTAGCTCGGGCGATGACGGACTACACCGCTTTCTCTTGGCCGCGCATTATATCTACACCACTTGCGAGGTCCAATACAAACGTTTGTTTGAATTTGCCGCAGGCCAGTAAAATCAAAGTGCCACGGCTTGAAGCTGGCCGGTTTGCCGTATTGACCGGATTGGGCGTTACGGTCAAGATACGGGCGGTTTTACGCTCGCCGTAGGCTGACCGTCGGATGCAGGAGCACCCCTAAAAACCAGGCAAACAGCAGGGCAGTTACGCCAGAACCCGCTGTGTAGTGGAGTTTACACGCCACGACAAACAATGACCCACGGGTTTTGCGTGCAAGCGTCGCGATTGGACTGAGCAGTCAGTTTAATTTCACCTGCTCGAAATCGTTTTTGGAGGTGCCCTTGTACCCACGCGCTATCGCCAGGTCCTGCCCAGGCGACATTCTTTTCACCGGAGAGTAACGAGGAATCCATGAAGGTTCTTGTAGCTGTCAAACGAGTGGTCGACTATAACGTCAAGGTTCGCGTCAAGGCGGACAACTCCGGCGTAGACCTTGCTAACGTCAAGATGTCCATGAACCCCTTCTGCGAAATCGCCGTAGAAGAAGCCGTGCGCCTGAAAGAGAAGGGTGTGGCGAGCGAGATCGTCGTCGTTACCGTCGGCCCGGCCACTGCCCAGGAGCAATTGCGCACCGCGCTGGCGCTGGGTGCCGACCGTGCCGTACTGGTCGAATCCGCTGAAGAGCTGACCTCGCTGGCCGTGGCCAAGCTGCTCAAGGCTGTGGTCGACAAAGAGCAACCTCAGCTGGTGATCCTTGGCAAGCAAGCCATCGATAGCGACAACAACCAGACCGGCCAGATGCTGGCTGCGTTGAGCGGTTATGCCCAGGGCACTTTCGCCTCCAAGGTGGAAGTCGCTGGCGACAAGGTCAATGTCACCCGTGAAGTCGACGGTGGCCTGCAGACCGTTGCGCTGAACCTGCCTGCGATCGTCACCACCGACCTGCGCCTGAACGAGCCGCGCTACGCGTCGCTGCCGAACATCATGAAGGCCAAGAAGAAGCCGCTGGAGACGGTCACTCCGGACGCGCTGGGCGTTTCCACCGCCTCCACCAACAAGACCCTGAAAGTCGAAGCGCGGCTGCTCGCAGCGCGGGTATCAAGGTCAAGTCGGTAGCTGAACTGGTCGAGAAACTGAAGAACGAGGCGAAGGTAATCTAAATGACTATCCTGGTTATCGCTGAACACGAAAACGGTGCCGTTGCCCCGGCGACCCTCAATACCGTTGCTGCTGCCGCAAAAATCGGTGGCGACATCCATGTGCTGGTCGCAGGCCAGGGCGTGGGTGGTGTAGCCGAAGCCGCCGCGAAAATCGCTGGCGTGGCCAAGGTACTGGTTGCCGACAACGCTGCCTACGCGCACCAGTTGCCGGAAAACGTCGCACCGTTGGTAGCGGAGCTGGGCAAGGGCTACAGCCACGTGCTGGCCCCTGCCACTTCGAACGGCAAGAACATCCTGCCGCGCGTTGCCGCCCTGCTGGACGTCGACCAGATCTCCGAGATCATCGCGGTCGAGTCGGCCGACACCTTCAAGCGTCCGATCTACGCCGGTAACGCCATTGCCACCGTGCAATCGAGCGCTGCGGTCAAGGTCATCACCGTGCGCGCCACCGGCTTTGACGCCGTTGCCGCCGAAGGGGGTTCGGCTGCAGTCGAGGCGGTTGCTGCTGCGCACGACGCGGGCAAATCTGCGTTTGTCGGCGAAGAGCTGGCCAAGTCCGACCGTCCTGAGCTGACCGCTGCCAAGATCGTCGTTTCCGGCGGTCGCGGCATGCAGAACGGTGACAACTTCAAGCACCTGTATGCCCTGGCCGACAAGCTCGGCGCTGCGGTGGGTGCATCGCGCGCTGCGGTCGACGCAGGTTTCGTGCCCAACGACATGCAGGTCGGCCAGACCGGCAAGATCGTTGCCCCGCAGCTGTACATCGCGGTCGGTATCTCCGGCGCGATCCAACACCTGGCTGGCATGAAAGACTCCAAGGTGATCGTTGCGATCAACAAGGACGAAGAAGCGCCGATCTTCCAGGTGGCTGATTACGGTCTGGTGGCTGACCTGTTCGAAGCCATCCCGGAGCTTGAGAAGCTGGTTTAATCCGACAGCTTCACTTATAAAGAGCCCGGTCTTTTGATCGGGCTTTTTTTATTTCGCGCGCAACAGGGTAGGGAGGCATGTGCATGGCTTGGCTTGGCCGAATGGCAGTTGCAGGGCTGCTGGGTATTGCCTGTGTGCCTGCGACGGCAATGGCAGTGGGCAAATGCGAGCGCCTGGTCGCCACCGGCAGCCCGGACGCGCCGCCGTATGCATGGCGCGACCCGCAGGACCCCAAGCACCTGATCGGTGCCAACGTCGACCTGCTCAAGCAGGTGGCCAGCGAGCTGGGGTTGAAGGTCGAGGTGCTGTACGCCGGCAAGCGCAGCGAGGCGCAGAGTGAGGTGCGCAGCGGGCGCATGGACCTGCTGGTGGATGCGCCATTGAGCGTCGCGGAGCTGACCTCGGTGGATTACCTCCACCCTGCGCTGCTGCAGAACGACTACCTGGTATGGACACGCCATGACTCGACCCTGGTGTATGACAGCGTGGCGGACCTGCATCTGCACCAAGGTGCGATTTCCGAGAAGGCACGGCTGACGCCCGAATTTGCTGCATTGGCCAAGGAGCAGTTGAAGTTGGCGCCTGCACAGAATTTGACTCAGGCGTTTCAAAAACTGCTGCTGGGTCAGGTGGACTACGTGCTGGCCGGCCGCTATGCCGGCATGGCCATGGCGCAGACCCTGGGCATGGCCAACGACCTGATTGCCCGCGGCGTCCCCCTGGATCGGCCGGGGCTGTACCTGGCGCTGTCGCATAATTCGGCGTGCAATGATGCGTGGTTGCGCGGACAGCTGGCCAAAAAACTGACAGAATTACCCGCCTCTGGCGTGTACCAGGCAGTACTGCAACGCAATGTCGAGCGCTGGAAAGCGCAACTGCAGCAACCGCTCGACGCCCCCAAACAGTAGGAAGATTGTGTGAGAACTCAACCGCTTTTCGCTGCCCTGGCGTTACTGGCCCTGGCCGGTTGCGCTGCCGATCCGGCCCCCCATGAGCAACTGCGTTTGTCTGAGCAGGCACTGGAGCAGGCCAAGGCTGTCGGTGCCACCGACGACGTGCCCGAGCTGAAAATGGCCGAGGCCAAGCTGGACCGGGCTCGCGCCAACATGCTCGGCGAGTCGTTTCGCGATGCGCGGCTGCGTGCCGAGCAGGCCGAGCTGGATGCACGCCTGGCCGAGGCGCGGGTGCTGACCCTCAAGAGCCAGGAGCAGCTGACACTGCTGCAGTCACGGGTCGATCGTCTGCGCAAGCAGTTGGGGGAGCAACAGTGAGTTCGATCAAGCCCTTGGCGGCAATGATGGTTGTGGGTGTGCTCGGTTTGCAGGGCTGCGCCAGTGAGCGCAGTGAGTCCGCCCTGGACCAGGCCAGCAGCAGTTTTCAAGCGGTCAAGGATGATTCCAATGTGTTGCGCAGTGCGCCGCGCGACGTGATCCGTGCGGGCGAATCGCTGGCACGTGCCGAGCGCTTGTCCAGCTACATGGGCACCGGTGCCGACGTGCGTCATTACGCCTACCTCAGCCAGCGCTACAGTGAAATCGCCCGTGAGCACAGCAATCTGGTGCTCAACCAGGAGCGTCAGGCCAAGCTGGAGCTGGAGCGCCAGCGCCTGCAGCTGGCCCTGCGCGAGGCCAAGCTGGTCAGCGTGCAGCAGCAGGGCAAATGGCTCGAGGCGCAGATCGTCAGCCTGGCCACCACGCAAAGCGACCGTGGCCTGGTGATGACCCTGGGCGACGTACTGTTCGATACCGGTCACGCAGAGCTGAAGAACTCTGCCAGCCGCACGGTGCTCAAGCTGGTGCAGTTTCTGCAGCTCAACCCGAAGCGTGTCGTGCGCATCGAAGGCTACACCGACAGTAGGGGGCGTCCGAGGACAACCTGACGCTGTCGCGTGACCGTGCCCAGGCGGTGGCGGACATGCTGGTCGACCTTGGTGTCGATGAAAAGCGCATCCAGGTAGAGGGCTATGGCGACCAGTACCCGGTCGAGGCCAATGCCTCGGAGCGCGGCAGGGCACAGAACCGTCGCGTGGAGATCGTTTTCTCTGACGAGAAGGGCCGCCTCGGCGCGGCGCGCTGAAACACGGTGCACACAAAAAACCGGTGATATTCACCGGTTTTTTTATAAGCAAAGCCTCGAAAAAGCTGCTGTCACACAACTGTGTTGTCGACTATTCTGGCATCTGTGCCCGTACACTTGCGCACTGTTCCGGTATTCTCTGCCGGCTCGTACAAGAATAACTAGATTGTCCGCGTGTCGAGAGTTCTCCCATGACCAACCTGTTGCTCTACCAGCGCATCGCCCAGCAACTGGCGGAAGATATCCGCCGTGGTGTCTATCAGCCCGGTGAGCGCGTGCCGTCGGTACGCAAGATGAGCTCGCAGCTCAACGTCAGCCATGCCACGGTGTTGCAGGCCTACGCCAACCTCGAGGATCAGGGGCTGATTCGCGCGCGGCCGCAGTCGGGCTATTACGTCCACCAGACTCCCGCCCTGACCGCGCAGACGCCGGACATCGCGCGCGTCGAGCGCCCGGGCCTGGTCACCCGCAGCAGTATCATCCAGCAGGTGTTGACCGAGGCGCGGCGCGATGGGGTATTCCCGCTGGGGGCTGCCGTGCCGCATGTCGACTACCTGCCAGTGCGCGCGCTGCACCAGCAATTGGCCAAGGTCACGCGGTTCCAGAGCCCGCGCGCCTTCAGCTACATGTTCAGCCCGGGTTTCGAGCCGCTGCGCCGGCAGATCGCGATCCGCATGCGCGACGCCGGCGTGGTGGTAGACCCTTCGGAAGTGGTGGTGACCCATGGCTGTGTCGATGCGCTGCAGATGTCGCTGCGCGTGCTGACCCGCCCTGGCGATCTGATCGCGGCTGAATCGCCGACCTATTACGGCTTGCTGCAACTGGCAGACCTGCTTGGGCTCAAGGTGATCGAGATCCCCAGTGATCCGTCTACCGGTATCAGCCTGGAGGCCTTGCAACTGGCGGCCAACCAGTGGTCGATCAAGGCGCTGGTATTGACTGCGCGCTTGAGCAACCCGCTGGGTGGCACCATCCCCGAGGAGCGGCAGAAGCAACTGTTGCGCCTGGCCTCGGATTTCAATATCCAGGTCATCGAAGACGATATCTATGGCGAGTTGATGTTCGAGCAGGGGCGTACCAAGGCGCTCAAGGCGTTTGATCGCCTTGGGCGGGTCATCTACTGCTCAAGCTTTTCCAAGACGCTGTCGCCCGGGGTGCGTATCGGCTGGATGATCGCTGGCAACTACCAGCAGGAAATCCAGCGGCTGCAAACCTTTACCACACACTCCGCGTGCAGCGTCACGCAGATGGGGGTGGCGGCGTACCTGGAAAATGGCGGCTACGACCGGCACCTGCGCTACATTCGCCAGGAGTACCGCAAGAACCTCAGCGCCTACCAGTTGGCGGTGCAGCAGCACTTTCCCGAAGGTACACAGATGAGTCGGCCGACCGGCGGCTTCATTCTGTGGGTCAGCCTGCCAGGGCGGGTCAACACCCAGGAGCTGCATGTGCGGGCCTTGCAGCAGGGCATCAGCATTGCGCCGGGGCTGATTTTCAGCAATACCGAGCAGTTCAACCATTGCATACGCCTGAACTGTGGCATCCCGTGGAACCGCGAGGCAGAGCGGGCGCTGCTCACCCTGGGGATGCTGGCCCGTCAGCTGTGCCAGGAGACGGCGTCGGGCGCTTACCTTTAGTCGACAGGCTTGCCAGCGAGCGCAGGAACAAGGAGCATACGCGTTTTCATGAATACGTCTCGTTGCCTATGAATGCGTTGCGGTGTACCGGAGTGGTGTTGCTGTGTGTGCTGGGGCTGGCACGCCCGGCATTGGCGGTGCCTGTGGTTGCGCCGGTGCTGCTGGCGCAGTCTTCAGCCCAGCCGGCTGCGGCCAAAGCCACGCCGTCGTCGAAGGCAGCAGCCAAGCCAAAGCCCAAGCCAAAGCCCAAGTCAAAGCCTGTTGTGCGCAAAAAAGCGCCGGCCAAGGCGGCCAAGTCCGGCAAGCGCAATGCGTCCGAAGTCATCGCGGCGCCGTTGCCCAAGGCGCGCCTGGACCTGAGCCTGCCGCCCGAGATGGTCAAGGAACTGCAGCCGCCTGGTCAGCTCGATGTACAGGCGCGGCGCCCATTGTTGCCGGCGCTGTTCCAGGACAAGCCCGCCTCGGACAGCCCGTTCCAGCTCAATGGTCGGCTGTTGAGCAACGAAATGCAGCTGCAATTGCGTAACGACAGCCGCCAGGATGTCGAGGGCGCAGCCATCGATTTCGAGTTCAAGCAATAAACGCCGGGCGACTTGGCAGTCATTTTTCGTACGGCGATATTTCATCTCGGCGGTAATTTCAAACGCCTGTTTTAGCGGTTACTATCCCCCTTCATTCATCATTTGTTATACCGAGGTCTGACGTCATGAACTGCCGTGAAGGCTGTGGCGCCTGCTGCATTGCCCCTTCCATCAGCTCGCCGATTCCGGGCATGCCGCACGGCAAGCCGGCTGGCGAACGCTGTGTGCAATTGTCCGAGCTCAACCTGTGCGGCATCTTCGGCAAGCCTGAGCGGCCCGCAGTGTGCTCGGGGTTCAAGGCAGAGGTGGACACCTGCGGCAGTGATCGCGACGAGGCGATCAGGATCATCGGTTGGCTGGAGCAAATGACGGCGGCTTGAGTGGGCGTAACTTCGATAATAAGGAAAACAACACGATGGGATCGTTTAAGCGCGTAGCAGTGATCTGTGGCCTGAGTGCAGTGTTCGTGTCGGCAGCGCAGGCTGAAGACTGGAAGGTGGCCAAGGAGGAGCAGGGCATCAAGGTGTCGCTGAGCGAGGTGAGCGGGTCTGACTACAAGGCCTACCAGGGTGTGACGGTCATCAAGGCGCCACTGGCCAGGATCAGGGCGCTGCAGGAGGATGTGGCAGGCGCCTGTGCGTGGATCCACGAATGCAAAAGCCAGAAGCTGCTCAAGCACGAAGGTGATCAGAGCTGGACCTACACCCAGTTCAATACCCCGTGGCCGGTGACCCCGCGTGATTCGATCATCCATGTGACCACTGTTCAAGGGGCTGATGGCAGCCTGATGCGCACCTTGGAAGGTGTGCCCGCTTATCTGCCTGAAGAGAAAGGCTATGTGCGTGTCGCGGCGGTGGACGGGTTTTGGAAGCTGGTGCCCAAGGGTGACAGCACCGAGGTGACCTACCAGGTGCACACCGAGCCTGGCGGCAGTGTGCCGGCGATGGTGGCCAACAAATTCGTGGTGGATGCCCCCTTCAATACGCTGAAGGCGTTGAAGCGCGTGCGGAGAAGCCTTGATCGGTACAGTTCTCTTGTGAGTATGTTGCCAGCCATTTGTATTGGTTTTCATGGCCTCTTCGCTGGCTAGCCAGCTCCCACAGGTACTGCGCTGTCCTTGATTTCAGTGAAGTACCTGTGGGGGCTGGCTTGCCAGCGAAGGCGGCGGCACAAAAAAGGCTGCCCGAGGGCAGCCTTTTTTTATTCGGCGGGCAACGCTTATTTGCGATCGTCCAGTTTGACGATGTTGCGCGACTCGTACCCGGTGTACAGCTGGCGCGGGCGGCCAATCTTGTACGGGCTGGAGAGCATCTCCTTCCAGTGCGAGATCCAGCCGACAGTCCGCGCCAGGGCGAAGATCACGGTGAACATGCTGGTTGGAATGCCGATCGCCTTGAGGATGATCCCCGAGTAGAAGTCGACGTTCGGGTACAGCGAGCGCTCGATGAAGTACGGATCGGTCAGCGCGATCTCTTCCAGGCGCATGGCCAGTTCCAGTTGCGGATCGTTGGTGATGCCCAGCTCGCGCAGGACTTCATCGCAGGTCTGCTTCATCACGGTGGCGCGTGGATCACGGTTTTTGTAGACACGGTGACCGAAGCCCATCAGCTTGAACGGGTCGTTCTTGTCCTTGGCCTTGGCGATGAAGGTGTCGATGTTGGATACATCGCCAATTTCGTCGAGCATGGTCAGCACGGCTTCGTTGGCGCCGCCGTGGGCAGGGCCCCACAGTGCAGCGATGCCCGCAGCGATACAGGCGAACGGGTTGGCACCCGAGGAACCGGCCAGGCGCACGGTAGAGGTCGACGCATTCTGTTCGTGGTCGGCGTGGAGGATGAAGATCCGGTCCATTGCCTTGGCCAGTACCGGGCTGATCGGTTTGATCTCGCACGGGGTGTTGAACATCATGTGCAGGAAGTTCTCTGCATACGTCAGGTCGTTGCGCGGGTACATCATGGGCTGGCCCATGGAGTACTTGTAGACCATCGCTGCCAGGGTCGGCATCTTGGCAACCAGGCGCACGGCCGAGATTTCGCGGTGCTGCGGGTTATTGATGTCCAGCGAGTCGTGATAGAACGCCGACAGCGCGCCAACCACGCCGCACATGACGGCCATCGGGTGGGCGTCGCGACGGAACCCGTTGAAGAACGACTTCAACTGCTCGTGCACCATGGTGTGATTTTTCACGGTGCTGACGAACTGAGCCTTCTGCTCGGCATTCGGCAGTTCGCCGTTGAGCAGCAGGTAGCAGGTCTCGAGGTAATCGGATTGCTCGGCGAGCTGTTCGATCGGGTACCCGCGGTGCAGCAGGATGCCCTTGTCGCCGTCAATGTAGGTGATCTTGGACTCGCACGAGGCGGTCGCCATGAAACCAGGGTCGAAAGTGAAGTGGCCCGTGGCCCCCAACCCTCTAACGTCGATAACATCGGGACCAACGGTGCCGGTTAAAATGGGCAGCTCGACGGGGGCTGCGCCCTCGATGACCAACTGCGCTTTTTTGTCAGCCATGTGGCCTCCTATTAATGCTTGAAATCATCAGACAGACCCCCCACGCAGGGCCCGCACCACTATAGTGAGATAAATTTGAATGTCAATTTGCCTAAAGCACGGTTGTAAAGGCCTTTAGGCGCTGTTTTTCCTCGAAATTGCCGCTCGTTTACGCCTTTTGTTGGCTAAAGGCAATGCGCTATTTGGGCTAGGCCTTCACGTTGTCATTAGTAGCCTAACTGTCTATACTCGGCACCCGACCGCCAGGGGCTCGCAAGCCCGCTTTTCTGGGGTCGTCACTCCCTGGGTGGTGGGTACCTGACCAGTACACTTACCAACAACTTTGCCCTGCTTGCTAGGGGCTCTTCAGTGTGAAAAAAGCCGTGAAAAGCCAACGACCTGTAAACCTAGACCTAAGGACCATCAAACTCCCCATTACCGGCGTTACGTCATTTCTTCACCGTGTTTCCGGCATCATCCTCTTTCTGGGCCTGGGCATCATGCTGTACGCATTGAGCCAATCCCTGAGCTCCGAGGAAGGTTTCGCCGAGGTGAAGGCATGCCTGACCAGTCCGCTGGCCAAATTCGTGGCGTGGGGCCTTCTGTCCGCCTTGCTGTATCACCTGGTTGCCGGTGTGCGCCATCTGATTATGGACATGGGCATCGGTGAGACGCTGGAAGGCGGCAAACTGGGCTCGAAAATCGTTATCGCCATTTCCGTGGTGGTGATCGTTCTGGCGGGAGTTTGGATATGGTAACTAATGTCACGAACCTGTCGCGTTCGGGCCTCTATGACTGGATGGCGCAGCGCGTATCTGCGGTCGTTCTCGCGGCTTACTTCATCTTCCTGATCGGCTACCTGGTGGCGCACCCTGGCATCGATTATGTCCAGTGGCACGCTCTGTTCTCCCACAACGCGATGCGCATCTTCAGTCTGCTGGCCCTCGTTGCCCTCGGCGCTCACGCCTGGGTCGGCATGTGGACCATTGCCACCGACTACCTGACGCCAATGGCGCTGGGCAAGTCGGCGACTGCAGTTCGTTTCCTGTTCCAGGCGGTATGCGGCGTCGCGATGTTCGCTTACTTCGTCTGGGGTGTGCAGATTCTCTGGGGTATCTGATTCATGGCTAACATTCCAACGATTTCCTTCGACGCCATCATCATTGGTGGTGGCGGTGCCGGCATGCGCGCAGCGCTGCAGCTGGCTCAAGGCGGCCACAAGACCGCTGTGATCACCAAGGTGTTCCCGACCCGTTCGCACACTGTATCGGCCCAGGGTGGCATCACCTGCGCCATCGCTTCGGCCGACCCGAACGATGACTGGCGCTGGCACATGTACGATACCGTCAAGGGCTCCGACTACATCGGTGACCAGGACGCTATCGAATACATGTGTCAGGAAGGCCCGGCTGCGGTCTTCGAACTGGACCACATGGGGCTGCCGTTCTCGCGTACCGAAACCGGCCGTATCTACCAGCGTCCGTTCGGTGGCCAGTCCAAGGATTACGGTAAAGGTGGCCAGGCTGCGCGTACCTGCGCCGCTTCCGACCGTACCGGTCACGCGCTGCTGCACACCCTGTACCAGGGCAACCTGAAAGCCGGCACCACCTTCCTCAACGAGTGGTACGCGGTCGACCTGGTCAAGAACCAGGACGGCGCGTTCGTCGGTGTGATCGCGATCTGCATCGAAACCGGCGAAACCGTCTACATCCGTGCCAAGGCCACCGTACTGGCCACCGGCGGTGCAGGGCGTATATATGCCTCCACCACCAATGCCCTGATCAATACCGGCGACGGCATTGGCATGGCCCTGCGTGCCGGCGTGCCGGTGCAGGACATCGAAATGTGGCAGTTCCACCCGACCGGCATCGCCGGCGCAGGTGTACTGGTTACCGAAGGTTGCCGTGGTGAAGGCGGCTACCTGATCAACAAGCACGGCGAGCGTTTCATGGAGCGCTACGCGCCAAACGCCAAAGACCTCGCTGGTCGCGACGTTGTGGCCCGCTCGATGGTCAAAGAGATCATTGCCGGCAACGGCTGTGGCCCGAATGGCGACCACGTGATGCTCAAGCTCGACCACCTGGGCGAAGAAGTACTGCACAGCCGCCTGCCAGGTATCTGTGAACTGTCCAAGACCTTCGCTCACGTCGACCCGGTCATTGCGCCAGTGCCAGTCGTGCCAACCTGCCACTACATGATGGGTGGCGTTGCCACCAACATTCATGGCCAGGCCATCACCCAGAACGCCGACGGCGTCGACACCATCATCGAAGGGCTGTTCGCGGTCGGTGAAGTGGCGTGCGTATCGGTTCACGGCGCCAACCGCCTGGGCGGCAACTCGCTGCTCGACCTGGTGGTATTCGGCCGCGCGGCGGCCTGCACCTGGAAAAAGCCCTGAGCGACGGTATCGAATACCGCGACGCCAGCGACACCGACGTCGAAGTCGCGCTGAACCGTCTGAACAAACTCAACGAGCGTACCGACGGCGAAGACGTCGCTACCCTGCGTCGCGAGCTGCAAAGCTGCATGCAGAACTACTTCGGTGTGTTCCGTACCGGCGAATACATGCAGAAGGGTATCGAACAGCTGGCTGGCCTGCGCGAGCGTATCGCCAACGTCAAGATCAACGACAAGTCCCAGGCCTTCAACACCGCGCGTATCGAAGCGCTGGAGCTGCAGAACCTGCTGGAAGTCGCTGAAGCCACTGCAATCGCTGCAGAAGTGCGCAAAGAGTCCCGCGGTGCTCACGCCCGTGAAGACTTCGAAGACCGTGACGACGAAAACTGGCTGTGCCACACCCTGTACTTCCCGGGTGAGAAGCGGGTTACCAAGCGTGCAGTCAACTTCGCGCCGAAAACCGTACCGACGTTCGAGCCTAAAGTCCGGACTTACTAAGGGTGGCCACTATGTTGAAAGTCGAAGTTTATCGTTACAACCCCGATACCGACTCGGCGCCTAAGACTCAGGTGTTCGACGTTGATACCGGCGGCAAGGACCTGATGGTTCTGGATGTGCTGGCACTGATCAAGGAACAGGACGAAGGGTTCTCCTATCGTCGTTCGTGCCGCGAAGGCGTGTGCGGTTCCGATGGCATGAACATCAATGGCAAGAACGGCCTGGCCTGCATCACCCCGCTGTCGGCGGTGGTGAAGAAGAACAAGCTGGTCGTGCGTCCGTTGCCGGGCCTGCCGGTGATCCGTGACCTGGTCGTCGATATGAGCATCTTCTACAAGCAGTACGAGAAGGTGAAGCCATTCCTGCAGAACGACACGCCGGCTCCGGCCATCGAGCGTCTGCAGTCGCCTGAAGAGCGTGAGAAGCTGGACGGTCTGTACGAGTGCATCCTGTGCGCTTGCTGCTCGACGTCCTGCCCTTCGTTCTGGTGGAACCCGGACAAGTTCCTGGGCCCGGCCGCGCTGCTTCAAGCTTATCGTTCCTGGCCGATAGCCGTGACACCAAGACCCAGGAGCGCCTGCGTCCCTGGATGACCCGTTCAGCGTATTCCGCTGCCGCGGGATCATGAACTGCGTCAACGTTTGCCCCAAAGGTCTGAACCCGACCAAGGCAATCGGCCACGTACGTAACATGCTGCTGCAAAGCGGCACCTGATTCAAAAAGTGTTGTACCCGTAGTACACCGAGGTGCGGGCACTTGCCCGTACCGAGTGCAACTTGAGTGACGGCCAAAAGCCGACACTTTTACCTATGAAGATATGAGACCAGCAGGGGCGTCCGGGCTGGTACCCGGTAAATCTGCGGAACTCTCGGTGGCTTGGTTCAGTCGCTGCACACGGACTCAACTCAGCTTGCTGTGGTTCTTGCCGATCGAGGCCCCTAACCGAGGGTGACCAAGCATGCAAGAAAGCGTGATGCAGCGCATGTGGAACAGCGCCCACCTTTCCGGTGGTAACGCTGCCTATGTGGAAGAGCTCTATGAGCTCTACCTGCACGACCCTAACGCTGTGCCAGAAGAGTGGCGCACTTACTTTCAGAAGTTGCCCGCCGAAGGCAGCACTGCCACCGATGTATCGCACTCGACGATCCGCGACCATTTCGTATTGCTGGCAAAGAACCAGCGCCGCGCCCAACCGGTTTCCGCCGGTAGCGTGAGCAGTGAGCACGAGAAGAAGCAGGTTGAAGTGCTGCGACTGATCCAGGCCTACCGTATGCGCGGCCACCAAGCCGCGAAGCTCGACCCCCTGGGGTTGTGGCAGCGCCCTGCGCCAGTAGACCTGTCGATCAATCATTACGGCTTGACCAATGCCGATCTTGATACGACCTTCCGTGCCGGCGACCTGTTCATCGGCAAAGAGGAAGCGAGCCTACGCGAAATCTTCGACGCGTTGCAGCAGACATATTGCCGCACCATTGGCGCCGAGTTCACTCACATCGTTGACTCCGAGCAGCGCAGCTGGTTCCAGCAGCGTCTGGAGAGCGTGCGTGGGCGTCCAGCATTCTCCGCCGACATCCAGAGCCACCTGCTCGAACGCATCACTGCGGCCGAAGGTCTGGAGAAATACCTGGGTACCAAATACCCGGGCACCAAGCGTTTCGGTCTGGAAGGCGGCGAAAGCCTGATTCCGATGCTCGACGAGCTGATCCAGCGCTCCGGTTCCTATGGCACCAAGGAAGTCGTGATCGGCATGGCCCACCGTGGCCGTCTGAACGTGCTGGTCAACACCTTCGGCAAGAACCCGCGCGAGCTGTTCGACGAGTTCGAAGGCAAGAAGAAGGTCGAGCTGGGTTCCGGTGACGTCAAATACCACCAGGGCTTCTCGTCCAACGTGATGACCGCCGGCGGTGAAGTTCACCTGGCCATGGCGTTCAACCCGTCTCACCTGGAAATCGTTTCGCCGGTGGTCGAGGGTTCGGTACGCGCCCGTCAGGACCGCCGCAACGACAGCGTGGGTGACAAGGTTCTGCCGATCTCGCTGCACGGTGATGCTGCATTCGCCGGCCAGGGCGTGGTCATGGAAACCTTCCAGATGTCGCAGACCCGCGGTTTCAAGACCGGCGGTACCGTGCACATCGTGATCAACAACCAGGTAGGTTTCACCATCAGCAACCCGCTGGACTCGCGTTCCACCGAGTACTGCACCGATGTCGCCAAGATGATTCAGGCGCCAATCCTGCACGTCAACGGTGATGACCCGGAAGCGGTGCTGTTCGTGACCCAGCTGGCGGTCGACTACCGCATGCAGTTCAAGCGTGACGTGGTCATCGACCTGGTCTGCTACCGTCGTCGTGGCCACAACGAGGCTGACGAGCCGAACGGCACCCAGCCGCTGATGTACCAGCAGATCACCAAGCAGCGCACCACCCGCGAGCTGTACGCCGACAGCCTGATCCAGGCTGGCCGTCTTGATGCCGAGCGTGTCCAGGCCAAGATCGACGAGTACCGCAACGCGCTGGACAACGGCCTGCATGTAGTAAAAAGCCTGGTCAAAGAGCCGAACAAGGAGCTGTTCGTCGACTGGCGTCCGTATCTGGGCCACGCCTGGACTGCGCGTCACGACACCCGCTTCGACCTCAAGACCCTGCAAGAGCTGTCGGCCAAGCTGCTGGAGTTGCCAGAAGGCTTCGTGGTTCAGCGTCAGGTCTCGAAGATCTACGAAGATCGCCAGAAGATGCAGGCCGGTGGCTTGCCGATCAACTGGGGTTACGCCGAAACCATGGCGTACGCCACCCTGGCCTTCGAAGGTCACCCGATCCGCATGACCGGCCAGGACATCGGCCGTGGCACCTTCTCGCACCGCCATGCGGTGTTGCACAACCAGAAGGACGCCAGCACCTACATCCCGTTGCAGAACCTCTACAAGGGCCAGCCACGTTTCGACTTGTACGATTCGTTCCTGTCCGAAGAAGCGGTGCTGGCCTTCGAATACGGCTACTCGACCACCCAGCCCAACGCGCTGGTGATCTGGGAAGCCCAGTTCGGCGACTTCGCCAACGGTGCCCAGGTGGTTGTCGACCAGTTCATCACCAGCGGCGAGCACAAGTGGGGCCGTCTGTGCGGTCTGACCATGCTGTTGCCACACGGTTATGAAGGGCAGGGGCCTGAGCACTCCTCGGCGCGTCTGGAGCGTTACCTGCAACTGTGTGCCGAGCACAACGTTCAGGTTTGCGTACCGACCACCCCGGCGCAGATCTACCACCTGCTGCGTCGTCAGGTCATTCGTCCGCTGCGCAAGCCGCTGATCGTACTCACGCCCAAGTCGCTGTTGCGCCACAAGCTGGCCATCTCGACCCTGGAAGAACTGGCCGAAGGCTCGTTCCAGACCGTCATTCCGGAAATCGACAGCCTCGATCCGGCCAAGGTGACGCGCCTGGTGCTGTGCAGCGGCAAGGTCTACTACGATCTGCTGGAAAAACGCCGTACCGAAGGCCGTGAAGACATCGCCCTCGTGCGTATCGAGCAACTGTATCCGTTCCCGGAAGACGACCTGGTCGAAATCCTCGCGCCTTACACCAACCTGCAAAACGTTGTGTGGTGCCAGGAAGAGCCGATGAACCAGGGCGCGTGGTACAGCAGCCAACACCACATGCGTCGCATCCTGAGCCGTCACAACAAGGACCTGGTCCTTGAGTACGCCGGTCGTGACGCCTCGGCAGCACCTGCCTGTGGTTACGCTTCGATGCACGCCGAGCAGCAGGAAAAACTGCTGCAAGATGCCTTCACCGTTTAATGCCATCGCGCACTTGAAACCGAATTTAAGGAACCACTGATAATGGCTATCGAGATCAAAGCCCCTACTTTCCCGGAATCGGTTGCCGATGGCACCGTTGCCACCTGGCACAAGAAACCGGGCGAAGCCGTCAAGCGTGACGAGCTGATCGTCGACATCGAGACCGACAAGGTCGTCCTGGAAGTGCTGGCCACCGCCGACGGCGTGCTGGGCGACATCGTCAAGGGCGAAGGCGAGACCGTCCTGTCTGACGAAGTGCTGGGTTCGATCAACGAAGGCGCTGCTGCCGCTGCGGCTCCAGCCGCCGCTGCTGCACCTGCGCAGGCCGCTGCCGCTGCCGATGCCGGTGAAGACGACCCGATTGCTGCGCCTGCCGCACGCAAACTGGCCGAAGAAAACGCCATCGACCTGTCCAGCGTTGCGGGCACCGGTAAAGGCGGTCGCATCACCAAGGAAGACGTCGTTGCCGCCGTCGCCAACAAGAAGGCCGCACCGGCTGCTGCTGCCAAGCCGGCCGCTGCCGCCGCAGCTGCCCCGGTTGTGGCCACTGGCGACCGCACCGAGAAGCGCGTGCCGATGACCCGCGTGCGCGCTACCGTGGCCAAGCGCCTGGTCGAAGCACAGTCGAACATGGCCATGCTGACCACCTTCAACGAAGTCGACATGACCGAAGTCATGGCCCTGCGTTCGAAGTACAAGGACCTGTTCGAGAAGTCCCACAACGGCGTACGCCTGGGCTTCATGTCGTTCTTCGTCAAGGCCGCCACCGAAGCGCTGAAACGCTTCCCGGCGGTCAACGCATCGATCGACGGCAGCGACATCGTGTACCACGGCTACGCCGACATCGGTGTTGCCGTGTCCAGCGACCGTGGCCTGGTGGTACCGGTTCTGCGTAACGCCGAGCAGATGAGCCTGGCTGAAATCGAAGGCGGCATCGCCACCTTCGGCAAGAAAGCCCGTGACGGCAAACTGTCGATCGACGAAATGACCGGTGGTACGTTCACCATCACCAACGGTGGTACTTTCGGTTCGATGATGTCGACCCCGATCGTCAACCCGCCGCAAGCTGCGATCCTGGGCATGCACAACATCATCCAGCGTCCGATGGCCATCAACGGCCAGGTCGTGATCCGTCCGATGATGTACCTGGCACTGTCCTACGATCACCGCCTGATCGATGGTAAAGAAGCCGTGACGTTCCTGGTGACCATCAAGAACCTGCTGGAAGACCCGGCTCGTCTGCTGCTGGACATCTAAATAGACAGCTGCAGGCTGCAGGTGGCCGGCGTGTGCCGGTTGCCTGCAACCTGCAGCTTGTGGCTTGAAGCTAAAAGGAATCTTTTATGACCCAGAAATTCGACGTGGTAGTGATTGGTGCAGGTCCTGGCGGCTACGTGGCTGCCATCAAGGCCGCACAACTCGGCCTGAGCACTGCCTGTATCGAGAAGTACGTTGACGGCGAAGGCAAGCTGGCCCTCGGCGGTACCTGCCTGAACGTGGGTTGCATTCCGTCCAAGGCGCTGCTGGACAGCTCCTGGAAGTACAAGGAAGCCAAAGAGAGCTTCAACCTGCACGGCATCTCCACGGGCGAAGTGAAGATGGACGTGGCTGCGATGGTTGGCCGCAAGGCTGGCATCGTGAAGAACCTGACCGGCGGTGTTGCTACCCTGTTCAAGGCCAACGGCGTTACCTCGATCCAGGGCCACGGCAAACTGCTGGCCGGCAAGAAAGTCGAAGTGACCAAGGCTGACGGCACCACCGAAATCATCGAAGCCGAGAACGTGATCCTGGCCTCGGGTTCGCGTCCGATCGACATTCCGCCGGCTCCGGTCGACCAGAACGTCATCGTCGACTCCACCGGCGCCCTGGAATTCCAGACCGTGCCTAAGCGTCTGGGCGTGATCGGCGCCGGCGTCATCGGCCTGGAGCTGGGTTCGGTCTGGTCGCGCCTGGGTGCCCAGGTGACTGTCCTGGAAGCCCTGGACACCTTCCTGATGGCTGCAGACACCGCGGTTGCCAAAGAAGGCCTGAAAACCCTGACCAAGCAAGGTCTGGACATCAAGCTGGGCGCGCGCGTGACCGGTTCCAAGGTCAATGGCGACGAAGTCGAAGTGACCTACACCGACGCCAACGGCGAACAGAAAATCACCTTCGACAAGCTGATCGTTGCGGTCGGTCGTCGTCCAGTGACCACTGATCTGCTGGCTGCCGACAGCGGCGTGACCATCGACGAGCGCGGTTTTGTGTTCGTTGACGACTACTGCGCTACCAGCGTACCGGGCGTGTACGCCATCGGTGACGTGGTGCGTGGCATGATGCTGGCGCACAAGGCCTCGGAAGAGGGCATCATGGTTGTCGAACGCATCAAGGCCACAAGGCCCAGATGAACTACGACCTGATCCCTTCGGTTATCTACACCCACCCGGAAATGGCATGGGTCGGTAAAACCGAGCAAGTCTTGAAGGCTGAGGGCGTTGAGGTTAACGTGGGCACCTTCCCGTTCGCGGCCAGCGGCCGTGCGATGGCTGCCAACGACACCGGTGGTTTCGTCAAGGTCATCGCCGATGCCAAGACCGACCGCATTCTGGGTGTACACGTGATTGGCCCAAGCGCCGCCGAACTGGTGCAGCAGGGTGCAATCGCAATGGAATTCGGCTCCAGCGCCGAAGACCTGGGCATGATGGTCTTCTCCCATCCGACCCTGTCTGAAGCGCTGCACGAAGCCGCGCTGGCAGTGAATGGCGGTGCCATCCACGTAGCCAACCGCAAGAAGCGTTAAACAATAAGAAACCACGGCGGACGGCCCGTCGTGAGTCCTGCGTGCATGACTCACCGCGGAAAGTCCGCCGGACTCGAACTCCCGGAGCATACCGGGGGCAAGCGGTCACAGGTGGCGCGGCACTCCACAGGAGCGCAGCGCGAAGCGCAGTACCTAACGAAGACGGTAAAAAGCATGAATCTTCACGAGTATCAGGGTAAGCAGCTGTTCGCTGAATACGGCCTGCCAGTTTCCAAGGGTTTCGCAGTCGACACCCCTGAAGCTGCAGCAGAAGCCTGCGACAAGATCGGTGGCACCGAGTGGGTTGTAAAAGCCCAGGTTCACGCCGGTGGTCGCGGTAAAGCGGGCGGCGTCAAGCTGGTTCGCAGCAAAGAAGACGCCAAGGCGTTCGCTGCCCAGTGGTTGGGCAAGCGTCTGGTTACCTACCAGACCGATGCCAATGGTCAGCCAGTCACCAAGATCCTGGTTGAATCGTGCACTGATATCGCTAAAGAGCTGTACCTGGGCGCTGTCGTTGACCGTTCGAGCCGTCGCATCGTGTTCATGGCTTCCACCGAAGGTGGCGTGGACATCGAGAAAGTCGCTCACGACACGCCAGAAAAAATCATCAAGGCCACTATCGATCCACTGGTTGGCGCTCAGCCATTCCAGGGTCGCGAGCTGGCATTCCAGCTGGGTCTGGAAGGCAAGCAGGTTGCTCAGTTCGCCAAGATCTTCGTCGGTCTGGCCAAGCTGTTCAAAGAGCACGACCTGGCCCTGCTGGAAGTGAACCCGCTGGTGATCAAGGCCGATGGCGATCTGCACTGCCTCGATGCCAAGATCAACATCGACGCCAACGCCATGTACCGTCAGCCCAAGCTGAAGACCTTCCACGACCCGTCGCAGGACGATCCTCGTGAAGCCCACGCTGCCAGCTTCGAGCTGAACTACGTGGCCCTGGAAGGCAACATCGGTTGCATGGTCAACGGTGCAGGCCTGGCCATGGGTACCATGGACATCGTCAACCTGCATGGCGGCAAGCCAGCCAACTTCCTCGACGTAGGTGGTGGTGCAACCAAAGAGCGCGTAACCGAAGCGTTCAAGATCATCCTGTCCGACAGCAATGTCGCGGCCGTACTGGTCAACATCTTCGGCGGCATCGTTCGTTGCGACATGATTGCCGAAGGCATCATCGGTGCAGTGAAAGAAGTTGGCGTGAAAGTACCGGTTGTTGTTCGTCTGGAAGGCAACAACGCTGAACTGGGCGCCAAAGTACTGGCAGAAAGCGGTTTGAACATCATTGCGGCCACCAGCCTGACCGACGCTGCTCAACAAGTTGTTAAAGCTGCGGAGGGCAAGTAATGAGCGTCCTGATCAATAAAGACACCAAAGTCATCTGCCAGGGCTTCACCGGCTCGCAGGGCACTTTCCACTCCGAGCAAGCCATCGCCTACGGCACCAAGATGGTTGGCGGCGTGACCCCAGGCAAAGGCGGCACCACTCACCTGGGCCTGCCAGTGTTCAACACCGTGAAAGAAGCGGTAGAAGCGACTGGCGCTGACGCGTCGGTCATCTACGTTCCAGCGCCTTTCTGCAAGGACTCGATCCTGGAAGCGGCCTTCGGCGGCATCAAGCTGATCGTGTGCATCACCGAAGGTATTCCTACCCTGGACATGCTGGACGCCAAGGTCAAGTGCGACGAGCTGGGTGTTACCCTGATCGGCCCTAACTGCCCAGGCGTCATCACCCCGGGCGAGTGCAAGATCGGCATCATGCCAGGTCACATTCACTTGCCAGGCAAGGTCGGTATCGTTTCGCGTTCCGGCACCCTGACCTACGAAGCTGTGAAGCAGACCACTGACGCCGGTTTCGGTCAGTCGACTTGCGTCGGCATCGGCGGTGACCCGATTCCGGGTTCGAACTTCATCGACATCCTGAAGCTGTTCCAGGAAGACCCGAAGACCGAGGCGATCGTGATGATCGGCGAGATCGGCGGTTCGGCTGAAGAAGAAGCGGCTGCCTACATCAAGGCACACGTGACCAAGCCAGTGGTTTCCTACATTGCTGGTGTGACTGCCCCTGCGGGCAAGCGCATGGGCCATGCTGGCGCCATCATCTCTGGCGGCAAGGGTACTGCAGACGAGAAGTTCGCTGCCCTGCAAGACGCCGGCGTGAAAACCGTGCGTTCGCTGGCCGACATCGGCAAGGCCCTGGCCGAGCTGACCGGTTGGGAAGCCAAGAAGTAAGCTTCGGCTGACCTTCCACGCTTCAGGCAAAGGCCACCTTCGGGTGGCCTTTGTCGTTATAGGCGTCAACGCACTCCCTGTGGGAGCTGGCTTGCCAGCGAAGAAGGCAACGCGGTTTTCATGTAAAAGTCGGTCATCCAGGCGACATGCTTATTCGCTCATCGGACAAGCACCCCTCTGGCAGTGCGTTTTGCCATCAAATTCGTTAACCTGTGCACTCATTTTGTGCCCGCACCCCAAAAGGGAGCGACACGCTAAACGGGTCTGCTCCATCCGGGCAGGCAGCATTTCCCTCATCCAAGGGGAAATCCCTCTCTAAATCCCGATTTCAGCAGTGTGGTATTTCCTTAATGAAAGTCTTGAAAGGCCAGGACATCCTGGCGCTTGGTTTTATGACGTTCGCGTTATTCGTGGGCGCAGGCAACATCATTTTCCCGCCCATCGTCGGCCTGCAGTCCGGTCCGCACGTGTGGATGGCTGCGCTGGGCTTTCTGGTAACTGCGGTCGGCCTGCCGGTAATCACTGTGGTCGCACTGGCCAAGGTCGGTGGCGGCATGGATGCGCTGAGCAGCCCAATCGGTAAAGTCGCCGGTGGCCTGCTGGCCGCTGCCGCGTACCTCGCCGTAGGCCCGCTGTTCGCGACCCCGCGTACCGCTACGGTATCGTTCGAAGTCGGTGTGGCACCGCTGACTGGCGAGAGCCCAACCGCGCTGTTCATCTACAGCCTGGTGTACTTCACCGTGGTACTGGCGGTGTCCATGTACCCCGGCAAGCTGCTCGACACCGTCGGCCGTTTCCTCGCACCGCTGAAAATCATCGCGCTCGCCGCGCTGGGCATCGCTGCATTCATGCTGCCCGCCGGCACCATGGGCGATGCGCAGCCCGAGTACGTGGCCGCACCGTTCTCGCAGGGCTTCATCAATGGTTACCTCACCATGGATACGCTGGGCGCGCTGGTGTTCGGTATCGTTATCGTCAACGCAATTCGCTCGCGTGGCGTCGACTCGCCGCAACTGATCACCCGCTACGCGATCATCGCCGGCCTGATTGCCGGTGTCGGCCTGGCGCTGGTGTACATCAGCCTGTTCCGCCTGGGCGCGGGCAGCCATGAGATCGCCTCCGGTGCCACCAATGGCGCGGCGGTGCTGCATGCGTATGTGCAGCACACCTTCGGTTCGTTGGGCAGTGGCTTCCTGGCTGTACTGATCGCGCTGGCCTGCCTGGTGACTGCGGTGGGCCTGACCTGTGCCTGTGCCGAGTATTTCAGCCAGGTGCTGCCGCTGTCGTACCGCACGCTGGTGGTGTTGCTCGCGGGCTTCTCGCTGCTGGTGTCGAACCTGGGCCTGACCAAGCTGATCGCGTTCTCCATCCCGGTGCTGACGGCCATCTACCCGCCGTGCATCGTGCTGGTGGCGCTGAGCTTCTGCGCCGGCCTGTGGCATTCGCAAAGCCGCATTCTGGCGCCGGTGATGGCCGTGTCGCTGCTGTTCGGTGTGATCGATGCGCTCAAGGGCGCCAACCTCGCCGGCTGGTTGCCCGAGTCGCTGGCGCACCTGCCGCTGAGCGAGCAGGGCCTGGCCTGGCTGGTGCCGTCGGTGGCAATGCTGGGCGTTGCGGTGGTCCTCGATCGCCTGCTCGGCAAGCCACGCGAAGCCATCGCCTGAGGCGCTGCCTGGTTCGGCGTGGGCCACAAGCCATGATCGCCCGCCCCGGCAGTTCCTGAACTAAGCCCTGCATCCTGACTGGATGCGGGGCTTTTTCGTTGGGGGTGGCGTGTACGTGTCTTTTTTCCGCTGGCGGCGTCGAAAGGCGGTCGATGCACGATCCTGTGCCTTTTCCTCGGGAGCGCCATGAGCTTCATTCTGAACAACCTGGTCAATCTGTTCGCTGCCTGCTGGTTCGTCGCCTGTTGGGGCGGCTACACCCGCTATGCCACCTGGAAAGCCCGGGACACCGCGTGCCTGGCCAGTGTCATGCACCTGTACCGTGAAGACTGGATGCGCCGCATGCTGCTGCGCGACAACCGCATCGCCGACGCCAGCGTGATCGGCAACCTGGAGCGCAATGCGTCGTTCTTCGCCTCCAGTACGCTGATCATCCTGGCCGGTATCCTCACGGTACTGGGGGCTTCGGACCGCGCGCTGTCGTTGCTGGCCGACCTGCCCCTGGTGCAGCAGGCGTCGCAAGGCATGTCGGAGATCAAGTTGCTGTGCCTGGCGATGGTCTTCGTGTATGCCTTTTTCACCTTCAGCTGGTGCATGCGCCAATACAACTTCGCGGCGGTGCTGGTGGGTTCGGCACCGATGATCGGTGAACGCCAGGTCAGCGAGCAGGAGCGCAAGGCCTTTGCCCTGCGGGGTGCGCGGGTGATCTCGCTGGCGGCCAACCAGTTCAACTTCGGCTTGCGTTCCTACTATTTCGGCATGGCACTGCTCAGCTGGTTCATCAGCCCATGGTTGTTGATTCTGATGAGTACCGGCGTGGTGCTGGTGCTGTACCGCCGCGAATTTCATTCCGACGTGCTCGACGTGATGGTCTATACCCCTACAGAGGCACCATTGCCTGAGCCGAACAAGGAACCGGTTGGATGAGCATCCCTTTCTGGTGTGTATTTATCAGTGCACTGCTGATTTTCGTGGCGCGGGTGCCGGTGGCACGCGCCATGAAAGCGCAGGGCGGGTATGACAACCACCTGCCACGCAGCCAGCAGGCCCAACTGACCGGGCTGGGCGCGCGTGCAGTGGCCGCGCACCAGAACAGTTTCGAAGCCTTCCTGTTGTTTGCCGTAGGTGTACTGATGGCCCATACCACGCAAACCCAGGGGTTTCTGATCGATACCCTGGCGATCATTTTTGTGTTGGCACGCATTATCTATCTGCCGTTGTACTGGTATGACCTGGCCTGGCAGCGCAGCCTGGTCTGGTCGGTTGGGCTGATCAGTTCATTGTTGTTGATGTTGAGCCCGACCTTTCGGCAACTGTTGGCCTGACATAAAAAACCCGACCGAAGTCGGGTTTTTTATTGGCGCTGTTACTTACTTGGCTGGTTCTGCCGGGGTCGCTTCTGGCGCTGGGGTCACAGGGGCAGCCTGTTTGGCTTCCTCTGCGCGCTTTTGTTCGGCTTCAGCACTGTCTTTGGCGGCTTCGGCGTTTTCTTTCGCAGCGTCATTCATCTTATCCTGAGCATCGTCCATCTTCTCCTGGGCCTGCTCAGCATGTTTCTGGGCGTCTTGGGCTTTGTCTTCGCTGGCTTTATCGCAGGCAGCGAGGCCCAGGGCGGCGGCAAGCATCACGGCAAAAGCAAAGGGTTTACGCATGGGGTGTTTCTCCTTGTGGAATAGGGTTACTTGAACTATCTGAGTTCAAGTAAGCGGTATAAGTTCCACAGCGGTTTCACATATATAAGTATCGGTTCCATATAGACTTTCCTTCAGGCTTATGCAGTGTCTGGAGGGCTATGCAAGCAGAGGTCGTCATGCAACAGTCGCCCTTGATGGCCCAGGCCGAGCGCTTCCTCTCGGCATTGCGCCATTGCCAGGTTTTGCAGATGCGCGTGGAGCACGCCGATGCCGATGGCGTAACCCTGTGCCTGCCGTATTCGGCGCAGATCGTGGGCAACCCCGCGAGCGGTGCGATCCATGGCGGCGCGATCACGACCCTGATGGACACTGCGCTGGGCATGGCCACGCTGTGCGTGCTGCCCGCCTTCGAGGTCTGCCCGACGCTGGACCTGCGCATCGACTATATGCACCCGGGGCTGGCGGATCAGCCCGTGTACGGTCATGCGCAATGCTACCGCGTGACGCGTGACGTGATCTTCATCCGCGGCAGCGCCTATCAGCTCGACCCTGGCCAGCCGATCGCCCAGGTCGTCGGCACCTACATGCGCCTGGGCAAGGCTATCAAGGGTGGCCTGGCATTTGCCAAGCGCCTTGATGGGCCGCTGCAATGATTCCGGCCGAGGTCCATGCGCAACTGCGCCAGGCCCATGTCCAGGGCAACTATGCACCGCTGCTGCAACTGATTCCCTATGCAGGGCTGATCGGCATCGAGTGCAGCCGCGACGGCGACGACCTGCTGTTTCGCTTGCCGGCCAGCCCCGAAAACATCGGCAACCCGTTGTTGCCGGCGATTCACGGCGGGGTCATCGCAGGCTTCATGGAGTTGTCGGCGGCGCTGTACCTGTTGATCTTCAGCGAGAGCGCGACGATCCCGAAAATCATCGATTTCTCTATCGACTACCTGCGTGCGGGGTTGTACCGCGATACCTATGCGCGCTGCCAGCTATGGCGCCAGGGGCGACGCGTGACCAACGTCGCGATCACTGCCTGGCAGGCCGCCCCGGCAGAGCCGATCGCCACGGCGCGGGCACATTTCAAAATCAAAGAACTGTCTGGGCCCTTGAAATAGGTCGGCCCGCCCCCATCTGCTGTTCATCCCGCCACAAAAGGCCGGACGCTGCCCCGTGTGGTGCCGTCGGCCCGAGTGACTACTGCCATCAGATCGGAGTGTTGAAGACCATGAGTGTGGAAACTCAAAAAGAAACCCTGGGCTTCCAGACCGAGGTGAAGCAGCTGCTGCACCTCATGATCCATTCGCTGTATTCGAACAAGGAAATTTTCCTTCGCGAACTGATTTCCAATGCCTCCGACGCCGTGGACAAGCTGCGCTTCGAGGCCCTGGCCAAGCCGGAGCTGCTTGAAGGCGGCGCCGACCTCAAGATCCGTGTGAGCTTCGACAAGGCGGCCAACACCGTCACCCTCGAAGACAATGGCATCGGCATGAACCGCGATGACGTGATCACCCACCTGGGTACCATCGCCAAGTCCGGCACCGCCGACTTCATGAAGAACCTGTCCGGCGACCAGAAGAAGGACTCGCACCTGATCGGTCAGTTCGGCGTGGGCTTCTACTCGGCGTTCATCGTTGCCGACAAGGTCGATGTATACAGCCGTCGTGCCGGTACGCCGGCTGCTGAAGGCGTGCACTGGTCGTCCCAGGGCGAAGGCGAATTCGAAGTGGCCACCGTCGAGAAAGCCGAGCGCGGTACGCGCATCGTGCTGCACCTGAAAAAGGGTGAAGACGAGTTTGCCGATGGCTGGCGCCTGCGCAACATCATCAAGAAGTACTCCGACCATATCGCCTTGCCGATCGAGCTGCCCAAGGAAGCCGAAGCGGTCGAGGGCGAAGAGCCGCCGGCGCAGGAGTGGGAAACCGTCAACCGCGCCAGCGCACTGTGGACCCGTCCGCGTACCGAGATCAAGGACGAGGAGTACCAGGAGTTCTACAAGCACATCGGTCACGATTTCGAGAACCCGCTGGCCTGGAGCCACAACAAGGTCGAAGGCAAGCTGGAGTACAGCTCGCTGCTGTTCGTGCCGGGGCGTGCCCCGTTCGACCTGTACCAGCGCGAAGCACCGCGTGGCCTCAAGCTGTACGTACAGCGCGTATTTGTGATGGACCAGGCCGAGTCGTTCCTGCCGCTGTACCTGCGCTTCATCAAGGGCGTAGTCGACTCCAACGATCTGTCGCTGAACGTCTCGCGGGAGATCCTGCAGAAAGACCCGATCATCGACTCGATGAAGTCGGCACTCACCAAGCGCGTGCTGGACATGCTCGAGAAGCTGGCCAAGAACGAGCCTGAGCAGTACAAGGGTTTCTGGAAGAACTTCGGCCAGGTGCTCAAGGAAGGCCCGGCCGAAGACTTCGCCAACAAGGAGAAGATCGCCGGCCTGCTGCGCTTTGCCTCCACCAGCGACGACAGCGGCGAGCAGAGCGTGTCTCTGGCCGACTACCTGGCGCGCGCCAAGGACGGTCAGGACAAGATCTACTTCCTCACCGGCGAATCCTACGCACAGGTCAAGAACAGCCCGCACCTGGAGGTCTTCCGCAAGAAAGGCATCGAAGTGCTGCTGCTGACCGACCGTATCGACGAGTGGCTGATGAGCTACCTGAGCGATTTCGACGGCAAAGGCTTCGTCGACGTTGCCCGCGGCGACCTGGACCTGGGCAAGCTGGACTCCGACGAGGACAAGAAGGCCCAGGAAGAAGTGGCCAAGGACAAGGAAGGCCTGGTAGAGCGCCTCAAGGCTGCACTGGGCGATACCGTCAGCGAAGTGCGCGTGTCGCACCGTCTGACCGATTCGCCGGCGATCCTGGCCATCGGTGAGCAGGACATGGGCCTGCAGATGCGCCAGATCCTCGAGGCCAGCGGCCAGAAGGTGCCGGACTCCAAGCCGATCTTCGAATTCAACCCTGGCCACCCGCTGATCGAGAAGCTGGACAACGAGCAGAGCGAAGACCGTTTCGCCGACTTCTCGCACATCCTCTTCGACCAGGCGGCGCTGGCGGCGGGCGACAGCCTCAAGGATCCGGCGGCGTATGTGCGCCGGCTGAACAAGCTGCTGGTCGAGCTGTCGGCTTAAGCAGTTGCAGGAAAGCCCGCTTCGGCGGGCTTTTTTCATTGTGCAAGGAGGGGTTCATGAGCAACGTCACAATCGAGTCGCTGGTGTATCACATCGCGGGCAAGCCGTTTGAAAGCCGCCTGGTGTACACCCACGGTGCCAAGGAGCAGCCGGGCCTGGTGATGGCGCCGAACTGGATGGGCATCGGTGAAGGGGCCGAGCGTATCGCCAAGGCAGTTGCGGCACAGGGCTATGTCGTACTGATTGCCGACCTGTACGGGCAGTCGGTGCGTCCGCAAAACGCCGATGAGGCCGGGGCGGCGATGATGCCGCTGAAAAATGACCGCGCCGAGCTGCGCAAGCGCATGCAGGCGGCACTGGATCAACTGCTGGGGCAGTCCCGTGCGGTGCTGACCCCTGGCAAGCTGGCCGCGTTCGGCTTCTGCTTTGGCGGCTGTTGTGCGCTGGAACTGGCCCGCCATGGTGCGCCGCTGGATGCGGTGGTGTCCTTCCATGGCACGCTGGACACGCCGAACGTGGCGGATGCCGGCAAGATCAAGGGGTCGGTGCTGGTGTTGCATGGCGCGGATGATCCGCTGGTGCCGCGCGAGCAGCTGCCGGCGTTCGAGGCCGAGATGAATGCGGCCAAGGTCGATTGGCAATTGATCAGCTATGGTGGCGCGGTGCATTCGTTCACCGACCTGGCGGCGAACGTACCAGGCAAGATGAAGTACGACGCCAGGACGTCCAAGCGGGCGTACCAGGCGATGCACAACCTGCTTCAGGAAGTGTTCCAGGCCTGAGGCACGGCCGGCTCCTGCAGGTACGGTGGCGCTCTCAGAGACGGCGCCATCCTTGTGGGAGCTGGCTTGCCAGCGAACGACCGCGTAGCGGTCGCAGCACGCTCAGGGCAACTCGATCCGTCCGATCTCACCCGGCACCACCGGCCAATCCCCGGCCGCCCAGCGTGCCCGCGCCTGCTCGATCAGCGCCGGGTCACTGGCGACGAAATTCCAGTTCATCCGCCGCGGCCCATCCAGCGCCGCACCACCAATCACCACCAGATGGCACTCGCTGTCGGCGTACAGGCTCATCGCCTCGCCGTGCGGCAGGACCACCAGGCTGCACGGCTCCAGCACCTCGTCATTCAGGCTGGCCTCGCCATCAATCACGTAAACGGCCCGCTCGGCATGCTCGTCCGGGATCAGCAGGGTCGTCGCCGCCTGCATGCGCACTTCGGCATACAGGGTCGGCGACAGCACCGGTACCGGTGAGGTGAGGCAGAACCCGCTGCCGGCAATCATGCGGATGCTCACCCCCATGGCGTCGCTGTTGGGCAGGCTGGCAGCCGGGTGGTGGCTGTAATGCCCCGGCCCCTGTTCATGCGCCCTGGGCGACGCCAGCCACACCTGCAGGCCATGCAGGCGCTTGGGCTGGGCCAGCAGGTCGGCCGGGGTGCGCTCCACATGCGCCACGGCGCTGCCCGCGGTCATCCAGCTCACTTCGCCCGGTTTTACGCGTTGGTCCGAGCCCAGGCTGTCTTTGTGCTGCAGTTCGCCATCAAACAGGTAGGTGAGGGTGGACAGGCCGATATGCGGGTGCTGGCGGATATCCATGCCATGCCCGGCTGCATACTCGGTTGCAAGCATGTGGTCGAAGAATACGAACGGGCCGACGCTGCGGCACTTGGCTGACGGCAGCGGGCGCAGGATGGGCTGGCCTTCGACAGACTCGGCGCGTGGGCGGATCACCAGGGGAGGGTTCATCACAGGCTCCAGGCCAGATGGAAATATCTGGAAGCATAACCTGCCTGCGGGCGGTGCTGAACCGTTACGCGAGCGGGCGGGTCTACCCTGTCTGATGCACATAAGGGGAATGCAATGGTAGTCCGGGGGCTGGGATGGCTGGTGGTGTCGATGATGGTGCTGGGCAGCGCCCAGGCGCGCGAGTATCGCTACAGCGATGCGCACCTGCATTACGTCGACTTCTTTCAGGAAAGCGCCGGCATGGATGAGCTGCTCAAGGCGATGGACGCCGCGCGCATTGATCAATCAATGATCTCCGGGGTGTCGGTGGCCAAGAAATGGCATGAGGACGAACCCAAGCGGCCACGCTATTACGCCGGTGATGATGCCGATGCCTACTGGTACAGCGCCACCGATATCTACGTGGCGGCAGCCTTGCAGAAACTGCCGGAGCCGCAGCGACGTCGCTTTCATCCGTTTCTCACCGGGTTCAATCCGGTGGACAAGAACGCCGCCGCCCATGTCGAGCGCATGCTCGAACTGTATCCCGGTGTGTGGCAGGGCATCGGCGAGGTGTTCACCCGCCACGACGATCTTACGGCGCTGACCAGCGGTGACACGCCGCGGGCCAACAACGAGGCGCTGACGCTCATCTATCATCTGGCGGCCGAACACGACATGCCGGTGCTGGTCCACTCCAACATCACCTCCAAGCGCGAACGCAACCCGTTGTACCTGGCGGAAATCGAAACGCCGCTGCGCAATCACCCGCATACCCGCTTCATCTGGGCGCATGCGGGCACCAGCATGGAGATTCACCGGCACCAGGCGCAACTGGACTTCCTGCTGCCGACCCTGACGCGGATGCTCGAGGCCTACCCGAACCTGTATATCGACTTGTCCTGGAGTGTGCTGCAGCCCTATCTGCTGGATGACCAGGGGGTGCCAAGGGCCGAGTGGGTGGCGCTGGTGGAGCGCTTCCCAGAGCGCTTCATGCTCGGCTCCGACGTGGTCGGGCGCTTCAACAGCCTGGGCGAGCAGTTGCATGGCTTCGACCCGTTCCTGGATGCGTTGCCCGCCGAGGTGGCGCAGAGGGTGGCGCGGGACAATTTTCTCGCGATACTGCCCAAGCCACGCTGATCAGTCAGGTTGATGTCATCAACCTGTCATGCAAGCTCCCTAGCCTGCCGCCATCAACCCAGAGAGAGAGCGGTATGTCAAAGAGTCGTTTGGGCGCCGTGGTCGCGCTGATGCTGGTGAGCGCGGTGGCCGCTGCCGAGGTGCGCGTGCAGGGGCCGGTAGAGTACGGGGTGTTCGAAACCCGTCACCAGGACTTCAAGCCGGGCGAGCGGGTGCTGGCACAGACCAATCAGAGCATCACCTCCACCGATCAGGTGCCGGCCCGGCTCGGCAGCAAGTTCGGCCTGCGCTACCGTCTGGAAGGCAAGGTGGCTGAGGATGTGCCGCTGACGCTGCTGTACCTGACCCCGGGCGTGGTCACGCGACGGCAAGCGCCATGACAAGTTCGAAGTGGTGCAGAAGCTGGTGCCCGGCGCGGCACAGGATGTGATGGCCTACGAATTCACCGAAAACCACGAGGTGGTCAAGGGGCAGTGGCACTTCATGGTGTTTCAGGGGGACCGATTGCTCGCCGAGCAACGCTTCAGCGTGCAATAGGCGCGGGCTGCCGAGGCCTCGCAATCATCGGGCGGTTTGATATCACCTTTTCGTCTTACGCAAAAATCTCAAGGGCCGATACCTTCTATTAAGCACGTCAGCTGCATGACCGATGCAGCGCTTTTGGAAGGAACCGGAAGATGACTCTGAGACGTTTGAACATTGCGCCACGGGCCGGTTTGGGATTTGGCCTGGTGGCGCTGCTGGTGTTTGCGCTGGGGGCGTTCTCGCTGATGCAGATGACCAGCATGCGCCAGCAGTCCGAACAGGTCGACAGCAACTGGTTGCCCAGCGTGATCTCGGTCGGGCAGATCAGCCAGGACATGTTCCGCGTACGCGCGCTGACCCTGCGCCTGCTGCTCAACAGCGATGCCGTCGCGCAGCAGCAGAACAGCGCGCGCATCGACGAGATCAAGACTGGCCTGGGCAAGGCGCAACAGGCCTATCAGGCCCTGATTGCGCTGCCGGAGGAACAGGCGCTGTTCGACCGCTACCTCACGCTGGAGCAACAGTACCTGGGCTACCAGGCGCAGGTCACGCAGTTGGCGCTGCAGGGGCGGGTAGACGCCGCGACTACCTTGGTCAATGGCGAGATGAACCAGCTGGCCGACCAGTTGACCGCCGCGCTCAACGAACTCATCGCCCTCAACAACCAGCATGCCAATGCCGCGACTGACCTTGCCGAGGCGGTGTACAGCCGTGCACGGGTGTGGGTGCTGGTGTTGTTGGGTGCAGCGCTGGTGTTGACCGTGGTGCTGGCGCTGACGCTGACCCGCAGTATCGTGCGCCCGCTGGCGCAGTCGCTGCAGGTGGCCGAGGTGGTTGCCACCGGCGACCTCACGCCGCAGATCAGTGTGCAGGGCAGTGACGAGCCGGCGCGCCTGCAGGCGGCCTTGAAGCAGATGCAGCAGAGCCTGCGCGATACCATCGGACGCATTTCGGACTCTTCCAGCCAGTTGGCCTCGGCGTCGGAGGAGCTCAGTGCGGTAACCGAAGACGCGACCCGCGGGCTGCACCAGCAGACCCAGGAAATCGAGCAGGCAGCCACTGCAGTCAACCAGATGACGGCGGCGGTGGAGGAGGTGGCAAGCAACGCGGTGGCCACGTCCGAGGCCTCGCGCGAGTCCGACCGCATCGCCCGTCAGGGGCGCGAGCAGGTGCGCCTGACCGTGGCTTCGATCGAGGCGCTGGCCAGTGGGGTGACGGCCAATGCCGAAGAAGTCGGGCAGTTGGCGCAGCAGGTGCACGGGATCACCAAGGTGCTGGATGTGATCGGTGCGATTGCCGAGCAGACCAACCTGCTGGCGCTGAACGCGGCCATCGAGGCGGCGCGTGCGGGGGATGCCGGGCGCGGGTTCGCGGTGGTGGCCGACGAGGTGCGTGCACTGGCGCACCGTACCCAGCAATCGACACGGGAAATCGAGCAGATGATCGGCGGCATCCAGCAGGGCTCGGACCGGGCCGTGGAGGGCATGCAGCAGACCAACCAGCGTGCGCAGGGCACGCTGGAGGGGGCGCACTTGGCGGGCGAGGCGCTGGAGGAAATTGCCCGGGCGATCAGCCTGATCAACGAGCGCAACCTGG